>NZ_JAKZIW010000040.1:0-20085 GCF_031143325.1 Enterococcus sp. FR204
TCTCATTTTGAGAAAGAGTATTGAGCTTCTTTCACTCTGGAGAGTTGTCCGAGAGGCCGAAGGAGCATGATTGGAAATCATGTAGATGGTGCAAACTGTCTCAAGGGTTCGAATCCCTTACTCTCCGTAGCAAATTTACCTGGCCCGTTGGTCAAGCGGTTAAGACACCGCCCTTTCACGGCGGTAACACGGGTTCGAATCCCGTACGGGTCATTTTAATTGAATGTTGGAGGTTTAGCTCAGCTGGGAGAGCATCTGCCTTACAAGCAGAGGGTCAGCGGTTCGATCCCGTTAACCTCCATAATGAACTGGTTCCGTGGTGTAGGGGTTAACATGCCTGCCTGTCACGCAGGAGATCGCGGGTTCGATTCCCGTCGGAACCGTCGTTCTTGTTATTCAATTAATAATTTTAAAATATGGCGCGGTAGCTCAGTTGGTAGAGCAACGGATTGAAGCTCCGTGTGTCGGCAGTTCGATTCTGTCCCGCGCCACCATGGAGGAGTAGCGAAGTGGCTAAACGCGACGGACTGTAAATCCGTTCCTTAGGGTTCAGTGGTTCGAATCCACTCTCCTCCATTTTATAGGGGCATAGTTTAAAGGTAGAACAGCGGTCTCCAAAACCGTTAGTGTGGGTTCAATTCCTGCTGCCCCTGCCATGGCGAATGTGGCGAAGTGGTTAACGCACCGGATTGTGGCTCCGGCATTCGTGGGTTCGATTCCCATCATTCGCCCTTTTTATTCTTGGGGTATAGCCAAGCGGTAAGGCAAGGGACTTTGACTCCCTCATGCGTTGGTTCGAATCCAGCTACCCCAGTTTCTATAATTTATTCTTTATTTTATAGATTGATAATAGTATAATGGCGGTATAGCCAAGTGGTAAGGCAGAGGTCTGCAAAACCTTCATCACCGGTTCAAATCCGGTTACCGCCTTAGTACTAATAAATCAACTTGCCGGCGTGGCGGAATTGGCAGACGCGCTGGACTCAAAATCCAGTGCCCGTTGAGGGCGTGCCGGTTCGACCCCGGCCGCCGGTATTGACTAAGATGTCTTCATCTTAGTTTTTTATTGAGAAATTAAATAACATCTTTTATGATGGCGAATGTGGCGAAGTGGTTAACGCACCGGATTGTGGCTCCGGCATTCGTGGGTTCGATTCCCATCATTCGCCCTTTATTCTTGGGGTATAGCCAAGCGGTAAGGCAAGGGACTTTGACTCCCTCATGCGTTGGTTCGAATCCAGCTACCCCAGTTATTATTTTTAAATTTGCCGGCGTGGCGGAATTGGCAGACGCGCTGGACTCAAAATCCAGTGTCCGTTGAGGACGTGCCGGTTCGACCCCGGCCGCCGGTATAATTATCAATATAGCAACTTTCTTATAGAGAGTTGCTATATTTTTTTTGTTTTTATGTAATTACCTCCAAATCAATTCGATACAAGTATTATCATAAAACGAGTAAAAAAGATATTGATAACGCTTTTATTATGTGTTAAACTATTTTTGTAAATTATGTAGGGTGCTACTATTCAATTAGGCACGACCTAAGAAAGGGTTCTTTCTTAGGTCGTTTTTTGTCTTTAAAAATTGTTTGGAGACAAAAATATGTATGAAGGAGTCTGCAAGTTGTTTTGTTTTATCATATAGAGGAGGTGAATTAACGGTGTATGTGATGAAAAAGCTGAATCATAATGCTGTATTGATCGATGACGATGGAATAGAAAAAATTGCGATGGGGAAAGGGATTGGCTTTTCTGCTAAAGTGAGTAAGCCATTTGATGTTGAGGATGCTGACAAATTATTTGTATTAGATTCTAAAGAAAAGATCAAACGATTCAGTGAGATAGTCTCGCAGATTCCAATCGAATTTATGGATTTTGCGGAAGAAGTGATTGAACTGATAACAGCTAGGATCTCCTCTCCATTAGATTCAAATATCTATATTACATTGACAGATCATATTTATTTTGCTATTCAACGAAAAAGAGAAGATAGAGATGTCACAGCAATTATGTTGCCAGAAATGAGATTCCTTTATCCAAATGAATATGATATAGCAATAGAAGTGGTCGAGCGAATCAATCATCGATATCAAACCGAGTTAGGGTCAAATGAAGTAGGATTCATCACTATGCATATCATTAATGCTGAGCTAGGAGAGCCTAATAGTTTAAAGAGCTTAAAAATAGTAGAAATGACGACCACGATTTTGTCCCATCTAGAAAAATCCTATTCAAACGTTTATGATAAAGAATCACTGACTTATCATCGCTTAATGGTTCATATCAAATTCCTGGTTAAACGCTTGATTTATCAGGAAGAAACGCCAGTAGAAAATATTGGTTTTTTTACTGAAACATTTAAACATAGCAAAGCGTATTGTACAGCACTAAAGATTAAAGATATCATCGAACAGCCATTTCAACTTGCCATTCAAGAAAATGAAATCATCTATTTGGCAATTCATCTAGCACGAATCTATTAAAATAAGGGCGTAACTATCTATAGGCGCAACCAAATGACACATAGTAAATGGACTATGATTATTTGGTTGCGCCTATTTTAGTAGAAAAAAGAAGGAGAATGAAATGGGAAAAGTGATTTTTAATTCGGATGATTTTGGCTATAGCCATGGTGTGAATTATGGGATTATGGATGCTTATCAGCGAGGAATTTTGACATCAACTACATTGATGGCAAATATGCCGGGTTTCGAGCACGCTGTGAAACTAAGAAAGGAAATGCCTAGGCTAGGTGTAGGAGTCCATTTAACATTGACGTGTGGCAAACCACTTCTCAAAACTGTCGATACTCTTATCGAAAGCGGAGAGTTCAGATCCTTATCTTATTATCAGCATCCATTTAACATTGACAAAGATCAACTGTATCAGGAATGGAATGCTCAGATTCAAAAAATTTATCATGCGGGGATCATACCAACTCATTTAGACAGTCATCATCATACTCATACTTTGGATGAAAATCAGGAGGTAGTTGTTACATTAGCAAAAAAATATGATTTGCCGGTTCGGAGCAACTTTGAACGAAAAGATGAAGTTCGTCATGTCGATTATTTTGAGCCTTGTTTCGATGTCGTAGGAGAAACTGATGAAAAAAAACGACAAATCAATACGAGTGTGGAAGAATATTTGGCAAGTTTACTCATGATATTGAGAGAAGATAAAACGATCGAAGTCATGTGTCACGCAGCGTATTTGGATCAGGAATTGTTAAATGGTTCAAGTTTTGTGTATCCTCGTACCCACCAAGTCGAATTTTTAATTCATTCAGCATTTTCTCAAAAAGTGAAAAATGATTCTTTGATTGAGTTAGTAACATATGAGGATATTTAATAGAGGAGGAATAAAAATGAATGTTAAATCAAATGTGCAGAAACTTGGAAGAGCGATGCTACTTCCAGTTGCAGCGATGCCATTAGCGGGATTGATCATGCGTTTATCAGCTGATGATATGCTGAACATCCCAGTAATCGGTGCAGCTGGAAATGCCGTTTTTGGAAACTTGGATATCTTATTTGCTATAGGAGTTGCAATCGGTTTTGTCAAAAATAAGGACAAAGGAATACCTGCACTTACTGGTTTTTTAGCGATTGCTACCTTGAAAAAAGGCTTAGAAATTATGGACCCAGAAGTGAATATGGGGATTTTTGGTGGAATTATTTCCGGTTTAGTAGCGGCATGGACGTATAATCGCTTTAAAGAACAAAAATTACCAGTAGTTTTTTCTTATTTTGCGGGCGAAAAATTCCCATTGACTATGGTGATGATTCTACAAACAATCGCAGCTGTTTTTTTGGGCTTTATCTGGCCGCTCATCCAAATTGGGATTGATAATTTTGCAAAACTGCTCGTTGATATGGGGGCATTAGGTGTGGGGATATTTATGTTTTTGAATCGTTTGCTGATCCCCTTTGGACTGCACCATGTGTTGAATACGTATATTTATTACGATTTAGGAAGCTATACATCTCCTAGCAAGGAAGTTTTCAGAGGAGAGATGACACGCTTTATCAACGGAGATCCTCAGGCTGGACTGTTTTTATCAGGTTTTTTTGTAGTAATGATGTTTGGTATACCAGCTATATGTCTAGCTATCTATAAAGCAGCTTATAAAGAAAATAAAGAGATGGTCAAAGGAATCATGGGAAGCGGTGCAGGAACTTCATTTATTGCAAATATCACTGAGCCTGTTGAATTTAGTTTCATGTTTCTTTCTCCTATGTTGTACGTGATCCATGCACTTTTTGCCGGTTTAGCAGGGATTGTATGTTACTTATTCAATATACGAATTAGTTTTACATTCGGAGCATGTATTGTTGATTATCTCATCAATTTTCGAATCGCTACCAATGCTATTTTGATTCTTCCAATCGGAATTTTCTTTTTTGCCTTGTATTACGTTACTTTTTATTATTTGATCAATAAGAGAAACATTCAGACATTAGGACGTGAAGCTAAGGCAGAGTTTGGCAATGAAGTAACCTTAGAAGAAACAGAGTTAGGGTTAGCAAGTAAAAATTATGAATATATGGCAACAAAAATGCTACAAGCGTTTGGAGGAAAAGCCAATATCCTGGATGTCTATAGTTGTAATACACGCCTACGGGTAGAGGTAGTGGATCCCACCATGGTCGAGGAACAGCGAATCAAGCAATTAGGGATAAGCGGGATCATTAAACCAACTGAAAAAAATTATCAAATTATCATCGGCTTAGAAGTGACTTATGTTATGGCAGAATTCAATAAATTATTAGAAGAATAGAAAGGAAAAGATGATGATGAAAAAACAGATTATCACTATAGCTGGAGGCGGGAGTACGTATACACCAGGAATCGTTCAAGCCATTTTGAACAATGAAAAACGGTTGCCATTATCTGAAATACGTTTATATGATATTGATGAAGAAAGAAATATGGATATGTACTTGATTGTTAAATTTATGCTGAAAAGAAAAGGTTTTTCAAATATTCGCATTCGTGCAACGGATGATCCAAAGCTTGCTTTTACAGGATGCGATTTTGTTTTCTCACAAATTCGTGTTGGAGGATTGGAGATGCGAGAAAAGGACGAAAAGATTCCACTTAAACATGGATTAGTAGGACAAGAAACGTGTGGACTCGGAGGATTTGCTTATGGGATGCGCTCAATCAAAGGTTTATTGGAAATTGTCGATCATATACAAGACTATGCCCCCAAAGCATGGATTTTGAATTATACAAATCCAGAGTCGATCGTTTCTGAAGCTGTTCGTCGTAAATATCCGAATGTAAAAATGATTAATGCCTGTGATATGACTATTTCAATTGAAGAAACGATTGCAGTGAATTACGGTTATGATCGTAAGGATTGGATCGTTACGTATTATGGTTTAAACCACTTTGGCTGGTATACATCGATTTATGATAAAGAATTGCAACGAGAAATTATGCCAGAGATTATTGAAAAACTAATAACAAAAGAAATGCAAGTCGCCGATTTTAATATAGGAGACAAAACTTGGCAAAAAACCTTTCAAATGATGTCAGTCATCACGAAAAATTTTCCAAGTAATATCCCGAATAATTACTTAGAGTATTACTTATATCCTGATATGGTCGTTGAGCATACTGACAAAGAGTATACACGTGCTAATATGGTCATGGATGGACGAGAGAAAAATACCAAAGAAATGGCTGATAAAATACGCCGCGGTATTGTGGAAGAAGTATTGAACTTTAATTTTGGGGAGCATGGACAATATATCGTCGATATAGCTATTTCCTTGTTGAATGATGATCGTCGTCGCTTTATGCTAATCGTTCCTAATCAAGGGGCGATTCCGAATCTACGGTCAGATGCAGTTGTTGAAATACCGGCATATGTTGGTGCAACTGGTGTGGAGCCAATTACACTAAGAAAACCAATCAGTGATTTTCATAAAGGATTGATGGAGGCACAAGTTGCAGCAGAGAAGTTACTAGTAGATGCTTACTTTGAAGGTTCTTATCAAAAAGCTTTACAAGCATTTACATTGAATCAAACCGTACCAAATGCCAGAGTCGCAAAAAAAATACTAGATGAAATGATCAAAGTAAACAAAAAATATTGGCCAGCATTAAAGTAGAGGTGATAAAAAGTGCATTTCTTTAAAACAAGAAACATTCTAAAAGCTGTAGCTAGTGGTCAAATTATTCCATTAACAGCAGTAAAAGACGAGGTCTTTTCTTCAAAAATGATAGGAGTCGGATACGCTATAACGAATCATGATGGATATATCCATGCGCCAGTTAAAGGAATAATCGATAATATATTTCCTACCCGACTTGCCATAACGATCGAAAGTGAATCTGGCAGAAAAATACTGATCCATATGGGTTTAGATACGGTTGAACTCGAAGGAAGTCCGTTTCAGATACGGGTTGAAAGTAACCAGGAGGTAAAAGAAGGGAAACTGTTAGCTATTATAGATTTGAAGAAGTTGGAGCAAGCACAAAAAGATACGGTGATCATTGTAGTTTCTCCAGGCATTTTTGAAGGAAATTTATTAAAACAAAACCAAGAAGTAAAGATTAAAGATAGTTGTTTTGAATTTTAGTGTACGATGAAAAAAGTTAAATAGGGTGATATTTATGGGTGAATTTACAAAATTTTTTTGAAATGATATGTTTCAATCACTAGATTTAATCATTTTGATTTTTGTTAATTATCGAATTTTTTTGTTGCTCCTATGATTTAGAAAACTTATTTTCAGGATTCTTAAAAATAAATTTGATTATTTAAGAGAATATATTGAAATAAAATTTCTTAATTATATAATTAGTTATGAACATTCTTTGCGTTGTCATGCAATGAATGGTTCATATTTTATTGAAAAGGAGTGGTTTTAGTGGAAAAGCTGATGAAATGGGTCGAAGAGAAACTTGTCCCACCAATGGCAAAAATTGGTACACAGCGTCATTTATTAGCAATTCGTAATGGGGTTGTTTCAACATTGTCATTGATTTTGATTGGGACATTTTTTATGGTCTTTATCAATTTACCGTTTCCTGGATGGAATGAATTTATTGCCCCTTATTCGGCAACAATTGTTTTACCCTTTAGGATGACGATGGGATTGATGGCTATTTATGCAACTTTTGTTATGGGTTCGGATCTAGCTAAATCATATGGATTAGATAGTGTGACAGTGTACTGACCCCCAAAAGTTAGACCAAAAAATCTAACTTTTGGGGGTCGGTACACATGTTTTTTGTCACAGTCTCTTTGTGTCTCATTTCATATAAACAATTATTTACTTTGTACTATTTATTTCATTTCTGTGATTTTAATATTTTTTGCTAAATTTTTTACATCAGCTGGGATAACTTTCCCGACTTCTGATTGCTGTGCATTCGACATGCCGCAAGCCATTGCGTACCTTACACATTCTTTTAAAGGATAATTCTGTTCTAATGAATGAGCAAAACCTCCAACAGTGGCATCCCCAGAGCCTGTTGTATTAATGATAGGAATCTTAGGGATCTCAACATTCCAAAATTCTTCTTTTACTTTGACTACTGCACCATACGAGCCGCAAGAAATCATGATAACATCGATATCTTTAAATAGTGGATTTGTTTTTAGATGGTGTTTTATGTCGCTTTTTTGAGTAATTTTTTGATGGATGATATCTGAAAACTCATGGATATTAGGTTTGATGAACATCGGTTTATACTTACTTGCTAAGACTTCACGGAGATGTTGTCCAGATATATCCATTAATATATAGGTGGAAGGATCTATTTGTTCTTTGATATATTGTAATAATTTAGCATACAAAAAGGGATCTGGATTGTTAACAGAACCATTTATTGTAATGACTGAAATGTAATTATTTTTACTGATTTGTTTGATATCATTCATTAATTTTTTGATAGTAGTATCTGCTATTTCAGGACCAGCTTCCACTAGCTCTGTCTGCGTTTCATCATCATGCATGATCGTGACGGCACCTCTTGATTCTTCTGCAATAGGTAAAAAATGCAAATCAAACAAATTTTCATTTTTCAGCATATCTTGAATCATACCGCCAAAATAACCGCCCAAAAACCCCGTTAAAATAACTGATGAACCTAGTAGAGCAGAAGCTCGTCCGCAATTGATTCCCTTGCCGCCTACATAGCGTACCGGAGAATCAAAGCGTGTCATCGTACCTAATTCAAAGTGTTTTGTAAAATAAATGGAATCAATGGATGGGTTCATCGTGATTGTCAGTATCATTTTTGGGCTCCTTTAATATTGTTAAGTATTTTGAATAATGATTGAAATCCTGTTCTGATAAATGATTATCGGTTATTAGATAATCAAAATCGGTTAATTTTCTAAAAGTATAGACGTCTGATTTATTTAATTTTGAATAATCTGCAACAATGCATTTGATTTTTGCTGCATTGAGCGCTGCGTTCTGAATATTTCCCTCAATAAATTGAGCGGTTGTCACATTGTTATCAAATATGCCGTTTGTTGCAGCGAAAGAGATATCGACATTCAAACTTTCAAAAGATCTTTCTGCAACTTCCCCAATGAACTCTTCTGTAATAGGAGAAAATTCGCCACCAGTAAGTAAAATCCGATAACTTGTATGATTCTTTAAATAGTTGAAAGCAATCAAACTGTTTGTAATTACAAATAGATTTTTCTTTTGAATGAAAGGAAGTGCATATAGGATCGTTGTTCCAGCACCGACATAAATAGTAGAATTATCGGGAATCATACTGTTCATGACTTGACCAATATATTTTTTTTCGGCTACATTCGTATCAATCTTTTCTTGAGTCGATAGTTCTCGATTATAAGGTTCCTTTCGTTCAACGCCACCATATAGCTTTTTTACTTTATTTTTTTTTGCTAATTCAGTGACATCTCGGCGTATGGTCATTTCTGATACGCCTAATTTGTTAGCGATTTCTGAATTAGTTAAATAAAAATCTTTCTCTAATAACGTAATGATTCGTTCTTGTCTTTCTTTTTTCAGCATATGAATTACTCCTTTAACATAAAAGTCAATTTTTGTTCGACTTTGTTCTTCTTAATTATATAGATAAACGATTTTATTTTCAAGTAGATCAAATTTAACAAAATAAATTTCTTTTGAAAGCGTTGACAAAGCAGACTAACAGAAATATAATGTTCTTGTAAAACAAAGATGAACTTAGTAGAACAATAATTTAACAAACTTAATCAAAAAGGAGGAGGTTGGAATGAAATATAAAGAGATGTTCGTTCCTAGTTTGATTCAATTAGCGGTAGAAGTAAAAAATAAAGAAGAAGCTTTTTTAATCGCTGCACAACGATTAGAAAAAATGGGGTACGTCAATGAGAATTATTTGAATGGACTGATTGCAAGAGAAAGAGAATTTCCTACTGGATTGATTACTAAGTATTTAAATATCGCGCTGCCACATTCGGAATGTGAATATGTCGAAAAGCCATTTGTTTTTGTTATGCAGCTGAAGAACCCAATTTATTTTTATCAAATGGGGGATAGTCAGAAAATGACTGTAGAAAATCTATTTTTTTTAGGAATCAAAGAACCAAAAGAACAAGTAGGATTACTTCAAGCGTTTATGAATTTATTCATGGATGAAACATTCGTGGAAAATTATAAGAAACAAGAAACACCGCAAAACATATACGAACTTATTACAAATTATATTTAGGAGGAAGAAAAAATGAAAAATCGGTTAATTGTCGCATGTGGAAGTGGAGTAGCAACGAGTCAGACAATCGCTAGTAAGATCCAAAGTATGTTAGAAGATGACGGCATCGCATTTCCTGTAGAAGCAGTTGATTACAAATCGATTCAAAATGAGCTTCTAACTGCTGGAATCTATGTGTATGTCGCACAACCTGATGACGAAGTACTTGAACAAGCAAAAGATTTGGGTATTGAAGTATTTCCAGGAATTCCATTTTTAACTGGAATGGGTGTAGAACCTATTTATGACAGTATCAAAGAGTTAGTACAGTAAAGGAGGATTGTTGGATAAAAAAGTTGGTTCATAGTTTTATTTACTATATTTCGAAAGAAAGAAGGTTTATTTATGGAAGTTTTCCAAACAATTATCAATTATGTTTTGAACTTAGGATCAGCCATTTTTGTTCCCCTGATTATTTTGATACTTGGATTGTTGGCAGGGATGAAATTAAAAAAAGCATTCATGTCTGCTTTGACTTTAGGGATTGCTTTTAGCGGAATGTCTATGGTCATTGGCTATATGTCTAACGCAGTAAGTCCAGCATCAGAAGCATTGGCTAAAAATACGGGAATCAGTTTGCCTGCACTTGATCTTGGGTGGACAGGTGCAGCAAGCATCACATGGTCGTGGAGTTATGCTTTTATATTTTTTGCAGTAACGATTGGGGTCAATTTTGTACTGTTACTTTTTAATTGGACGAAGACGTTAAATGTTGATATGTGGAATGTTTGGGGGAAAGCTTTAACTGCTTATTTAGTTTATTATGTTTCCGGTAGTTTGGCTGCAGGCTTTCTTACTGCAATGGTCCAAGTTATATTGGAATTAAAGCTTGGTGATATGTTTCAAAAACATATACAAGATCTCACAGGGATTCCATTAGTAACAGTGACTCATTTTATGACATCTGCCGCTGTCTTATTGCTGCCTTTCAATATGATCATGGATAAAATTCCTGCTTTAAATAAACGAGCGGATACGAATGCATTGAAGAAGAAAATTGGGATCTTCTCTGAAAACTCTGTAATGGGATTCATTATTGGCTTGGGGCTTGGCTTTGCTGCTGCGTATAGCGTTTCAGGTTCTCTTAATCTAGCGATCCAAACAGCTACAGCATTAAGTTTGTTTCCTATGATCTCTAGAATGTTCATGCAATCTTTGTCTCCTCTAGCAGACGCTATGTCAGAATTTATGAAAAAGCGGTTTAAGGATCGTGAAGTATATATCGGATTGGACTGGCCGATATTAGCTGGTCGTTCAGAAATTTGGGTTACTGCTATTTTACTTGTTCCTGTGTTTATTGGTTATGCCATTATTTTGCCAGGAAACCAAGTATTACCATTAGCAGGGATTATCAACTATTCGATTGCGGTCGGCGGATTACTTTTAACAGGAGGAAACTTGGCTCGTATGCTGATCTTGGGGATCCTCACGATGCCTATTTATTTGTACGGGGCCACTTACCTTGCGCCAATACTCAGTGATTTAGCAGAAAAAAGCGGAGCAGTCGAGGGAATCAAGAAAGGACAGTTGATCACATGGTCATCCATAGAAGGGCCGGAGTTCAGGGTTTTATTTGCGGAGGCATTTAATAGGAATATTCTCGCTATTGTAGGATGCGTGATTTTTCTAGGACTGTTTGTTCTACTTTATAAATATATGATAAAAGCGAAAGTACCGAGTGAACGTTATGCTGAACTACAAAAATAGCATTGAAATGGTGGGAAAGTAATGAAAAGAGAAGAGACAGATAAAATAAAATGGACAGTCGCTCTTTGTGGTACACTTCTGCTATTTCTATATGGACTCTTTACTCAGAATATCATCATCAATCTATTGGTCATTTTTTTCGCACTAGTGATCTATAAATATGGAAATCACGTTTTATTCAGAGAGTACGATGAAAAAAGAAAACGGAAAATAGAAGAATCAATAAAAATAAAAGAAGCTACCAAAGAAATATTGAGAGAAAAAAGTTTTATAAAAAGATAATGGAGGGGTCATTATGTCAGATGGACGTATGTTATTTGAGAGAGAACGACAGGACATGGCACGTATCGTAAGAGTGATTTTCGAAAGGAAAAACACAAATGTCGCAGGAGGGAATTTTTCCTTTAAAACCACTGATGATCAAGGGAAAGACTACATCATCATGACGCCGACCATGATGTCAGAAGCCTATCTAGGAGAGATTTCTCCTGCACAGGTTCTAGTAGTAGAACCAAGAACGCGTAGAATCGTTGACGGAGTCGGTCATTTAACTCGGGAGATCAATATGCATGAAGCGATGTACGAGACTAATCCAGCTATCAAAGCTGTCCTCCATGCTCATGCGCCTAATGCAATGTTCTGGGCGACTACTGGGTTGCCTATGCCTAATTTGACAGAAGCCACAGCTAAAGTAAAAGAGATTCCTGTCATGGACTTTGAGCCTAATTGCTCTGAAGAACTTGCTGAATTGACAAGCGACTATGTAAAAAAACAGCATCTTGAATTACCGCATATGTTGCTGCTCAACTCTCATGGCGTATTGATCAACACAGGTGGAGAATCAGGAATCGAAGCTATCCATAAAGCACTGCAAATCCTTGATACAGTTGAATGGAATGCAGAAATTGCCTACAAGCAGACGATTTTTCAAGCATTAGGGATTACTGACGGTTTTTATTCAAAAGGTGAGAAAATCGGGGGATTGGAAGAGTTGAAACATAAAACGGCTATTTATAATAAATCTGTTATTGCAGCTGGTGGAGACTAACCTATCTGACACAAAAAACTACGACTTTCACAAAATCTGATCCAGATCGATATCTGCTTCAGGTTGTATTATGTAAGTCGTAGTTCTTTTCTTTTATTTAGTTAAGAGGTGGTCTGTCCATTCCCTCGCTTGCTCGATTTCGTCCATCGTCAACTGATGACCTGTTACAGTTAGCTGAATAGTCACATTTGCTTGGCGTGTTTCGAATTGATCGGCCAATTCTTTAAAGGAAGCAGGGGAAACGATTGGATCGTTATCACCATAAGAAAGCCAGACGGTTTTATCCTCTAATGTGGAACGGCTTTGATGAACACCTAAAGACATCGGATGGAAAAACAACCCTTTATTTAGCTCGGTCTCACGCTCCAATAATAAATGAGCAGCGATGTTTGCGCCATTTGAATAGCCGACAAGCAGCCAATCACTTAACGGTATCAGTTCTTTTTCGCTGATTTCTTTGATTTTTTCATGGAGTTTATCTGTTTCTTTTTCCAAACTGTCCAGGTCGAATTGATTCAATCCATTACGCTTGAAAAAACGATTCATCCCATCTTCTTGGACCGTGCCACGAAAAGAAAGCAGTGTACTGTTTGGTGCAAGAAAGTGAGCGATATCCAGTAAAGAATGTTCATCGCCACCTGTGCCATGAAGTAAGATCAAATGCTTGCCACTTGTTCCTTTTTCAAAAATGTAGGTCATTTTGTTCCCTCTTTTCTGTTTCTATAGATGCAAAAAATGAAGTAGCATGAAGAGATTATTCACGTTTTTTATTTGCATCACTTGTATCGAAAGGACGGACATAGGCTTCAATGGCTTCACGACGTTCTTCTAAGAATGGAGGAAGAGATAGTTTTTCTCCTGCTGATTCTGCTGGTTCATCTTCAAGGAATCCAGGACCATCAGTTGCTAATTCAAACAGTACGTGATGAGCGGCTAGGAAGTACTCAGATTGGAAATAGAAACGATCGACGAAACCAGAATTTGGCAATTCAATCTTATTGATTACTTGAATCCAGTATTCCAATGCTTCTTTGTCTGCTACACGCAATGCTAAGTGATGGATATTTCCAAATCCTTCGATTGCTTTTGGCAAGTCTGTCCGATGTTCAATAATGATGCTTGCACCATTTCCGCCTTCACCGATTTCAAATAAGTAGAAATCTCCTGAATGGTCTGTTTCTTTGAATCCTAAGATTTTTTCAAGAATCAAGCGGATATGCTCTAATTGACTGACACGGACAAAGACAGGTCCAAGTCCTGTGATCGCAAACTCTGTCGGTACATTGCTGTTTTTCCAAGGAATGCCAGCTGCTACACCTTGATTGTTTTCGTCAGAGATCAATTGATAATACTGATTATCGAAATCTTCAAATTCGATATATTTTTTGCCGAAACGTTCATTGATTGCTGAATGAGTAACGTCATATTTTTCAAAACGTTCCAACCAAAAGTCTAATGCAGCGTCACTTGGCACACGGAAAGAAGCACGAGAGATCGTATCTGTTCCTTTTTTTCCTTTTGGCTGATTTGGAAAATCAAAGAAAGTCATATCTGTTCCTGGCGCACCAGTATCGTCTGTAAAGTAAAGATGGTAAGTTTCGATGTCATCTTGGTTAACTGTTTTTTTGATTAAGCGCATTCCTAAAATATCTGTAAAAAAGCGGTAGATTTTTGTAGCGCTAGATGTCATTGCTGTGACGTGGTGAATTCCTCTGATTTGTGTATCCATGATAAATTTCCTCCTGTTAACTTACAAAAAGTAAGTAGTTGATTTAGACATAGTATAGAGGGTGCATCTCTATTTTGCAATTAATTTGTCTTCTAAAGTATCAGGAAGGAACCAAGAATGGAAAAGAGGAGGGACGGATCAATAAAATAAAAAGACTTACGACTAGCTGTATCGATTTCAAAAAAACTAGCTTAAAAAAGCTAACTTTAGAATCATTACGGGTGGTCATAAGTCTTTTTATGCTGAGTTATTTTTTCATTTTTGAGCTAATGCTTAGGATAGGATAGAATGTTGATTTCACGATCTCTTCTTGTTACTTGAAACTGCTTACCACTGTCACGATCTCTTGGTAAACGGCTTTTTCACAACCTCTTCATTTAAGTTGAACGCACATCCAGCACAGAATAGTTCCGAACATCAAATCGGTTTCGGCTGGAAGAATATTCAATCGGCTGTCCATCTTTGAGATAGACGACTTGCTGAACTTCCAGTACAGGATCGTTTTCTGCACAGTTCAAATATTGCTGATCATATTCATCACTTTTATCTGCAGAAATAGCACGATAAGCCCCTGCAAAATGGACATTCAGCTCTTGATGAAGATGATCATAGATAGAGGCTAACAAATGTTCTTTTTTTAAACCCGGCACAAGATGGACTGGCATAAAGGTATGCTCTAAAACATATGGCTCGCCATCTAAGATCCTTAACCGGTGAATATTGTAGACAGGTTGCTCGGCATCGATCATCAATCGTTCTTGGATATATTGATTAGGGAATTCAACATCAAAATGAATGATTTGACTCTTCAAAGAACGATGTCTGCGTTTCATTTGGAGACTCAAACCTTCATACTCGTTAGCGGGCGATGTGTCTTTTTGCATAAATGGATGATTCAAGATTTTCGTTCCTGATCCTCGCTGCGAATAGACAAGTCCTTCCATTGCTAAGATATTGATGGCTTTTTTGATTGTCATCCGGCTCGCACCAAATTCTTTTACCAAGTCGACTTGATTAGGCAAAAAACTATCGGGAGGATACTCTTTTGAACGGATACGTTCTCTTAAAATATTTGCGATTTCTTCGTATTTTGGCACGTTATTCACCTCTTCTAGAGTATAACGAAAGATTATGCTTCCGACAACTCGAAGTAGCATCTGGAACATTGTTTATTCGAAAAAAGAGGTCATGACAAGTTTTTGTCACAACCCCTTAATGATCTATTAAGCAATATCTAAATCTGGTTGTTTATCTAGTACTTTCAGGAATGGGTACCAGATAAAGGCAACGATGACAAAGTCGATGACTTGCAGCATACCACCAAGCCATGAATTTGTTGCTAAGACACCGCTTGCAATGATTGGCACAGTCCATGGAACAGAGACGCCAGTTGGTGCAGGGACAAGTCCAGCAGCCATTACCAAATAATTGAACGTCGTTACGATTAGAGGTGCCACAACCCAAGGAATAAGGATTGTTGCATTCAATACGATCGGTAGACCGAAGATCGCTGGTTCATTTACATTGAAAATACCAGGTGCTAAAGCTAATCGTCCAACATCACGATACTGTTTCTTTTTAAGAACAAAGGCCATCAATAAAACGACAGCTAAAGTCATTCCAGAGCCACCAATACCAACAGTGAAGGTTTCCATGAATGGTTTTGTGATGATGTGTGGTAATTCTTTTCCATGTTGATAAGCTTCTAAGTTATCAAGCATCAGTGTATTCCAAATTGGGTCCATTACAGAGTTGACGATGATTTGTCCGTGAAGTCCGAAGAACCATAAGAATTGGACAAAGAACAAAGCAATCAATGTTGCAGGTAAACTACTTCCCAAACCAGTTAATGGTTTTTGGATCACTTCATAAACGACGTCATGTAAGTTAGCATTGAAAATACCAGTCATCACAGCATTGATTACTAAGAAAATAGTTAGTGTCACTACAGCAGGGATCAAAGCGGCAAATGATTTTGTTACTGCAGGCGGAACTCCATCAGGCATTTTGATCTGCCAGCCGCGTTTCGTGATTCTGCAGTAGATTTCTCCAGCCAAGAAAGCAGCGATCATTCCAATGAACATTCCTTTTGCGCCAAGACGATCAAGTGAAAGCACACCAGTCACATCTTCACCGCCAGCGGTTTTCATTGCAAAAGGCGTAAGAATCAAGAAGCTGGCAAAAGACACGGCACCACCGAAAATACCTTCAACGTCATAAGATTTTGATAAATAATAGCCGATACCAAAAGTAACAAAAACCGACATGATGCTCATTGTTGCATTTTGCCCATTACCGAATAAGTTCGATAAAGTTCCCTTTGTTGCGTCACTGAAAAAAGGCAAGTTATTGATAACGACAACGATCGAACCGAACATCGTTAAAGGGAAGGAAAGCATGAAAGCATCCCGCAGCACTGTAAGGTAACGATTTTGCCCTAATAAATTAGCTAAGGGCATGATTTTCTCAGAAAGCTTGTCCATAAAACCGTTCATTTTTATTCACCTCAAATTTATTTGCAATCGATTACATACAAAGTATAACGCCAAAAATTTTAAATGTCTAGTCATTTTTATAAAAAGTATTGATTTATTTTTTAGGGTTCGTTATGATTACGGTATCAAGAAAAAAGAGAGGAAGTAAAAAAATGAAAACCTACACATTCCCAGAAAATTTTTGGTGGGGTTCTGCTGCTAGCGGACCGCAAACAGAAGGAAGAGTAAGTGATGATGGTAAAGGAGAAAATATTTGGGATCATTGGTATGAATTAGAGCCTGAAAAATTCTTCGATCAAGTAGGACCTGAAAAAACTTCGCAAGTTTACACAAAATACAAAGAAGATGTTCAGTTAATGAAAGAAACTGGCCATAACACATTTCGTACATCTATCCAATGGAGTCGTTTGATTCCAGAAGGGACAGGTGAAATCAATCAAAAAGCTGTTTCTTTTTATCGAGATTATTTTACTGAATTGCTGGATAATGGTATCGAACCTTTTGTGAACCTTTACCATTTCGATATGCCACTACCACTGCAAGAAAAAGGCGGGTGGTTATCAAGAGAAACGGTCGACGCTTATGTTTCTTATGCAGCAGCGTGCTTTGAACTGTTTGGAGATCTGGTCAAAAAATGGTTTACTCATAATGAACCAATCGTACCTGTAGAAGGAGGCTACTTGTATCAATTCCACTATCCAAATCATATCAATATGAAAGAAGCGGTCCAAGTAGGCTATCATGAGAATCTAGCAAGCGCAAAGGCAATCAAAGCCTACCATGAAGGCGGACATGATGGTGAGATCGGAATCATCTTGAATCTGACACCAAGCTATCCGAGAGATGAAACGAACCCAGAAGATGTAAAAGCGGCGAAGATCGCTGACGCATTCTTCAACCGATCATTCCTTGACCCTGCAGTGAAAGGAGAGTTTCCACAAGAGTTGATCGAAATTGTCAAAGAATTGGCTATAATGCCAGAGATCCATGAAGGAGACCTAGAACTCATCCGTGAAAACACGATTGACCTGCTAGGAATCAATTACTATCAGCCTCGTCGAATCAAAGCAAAAGAAACTCCAATCAATCACGAACATAGCCCCATGCCAGATGATTATTTTGATAATTACGACATGCCCAATAAAAAAATGAATCCATATCGTGGATGGGAAATTTACGAAAAAGGAATCTATGATATTTTAACGAATACAAGAGAAAACTATGGTAATATCAAATGCTATATTTCTGAAAATGGGATGGGGGTCGAAGGAGAAGAACGATTTGTTAACAGCGAAGGAACTATTGAAGATGATTACCGGATTGAGTTCGTTACGGATCATTTGAAATACGTCCATCAAGCAATCCAAGAAGGAACCAATTGTGTGGGTTACCACATGTGGACATGTATGGACAACTGGTCTTGGACAAATGCTTATAAGAATCGCTATGGCTTTATCGCTGTTGATTTGGCACAAGACGGTAAACGGACGATCAAAAAATCAGGTCGCTGGTTTAAAACGGTCTCTGAAAAAAACGGATTTGATGCCTGATATTTTTTGATAAAACGTTCACAAAATGTTTGTTCTAACACTGTAATCGTGCTACACTAACAGTGAAGGAGGCGTTTACAATGGTAGATACTTATCGTAATATTTTAGTAGCAATTGATGGTTCTGAAAAGGCAGAAAAAGCATTTCTTGAGGCAATCACGATTGCCAAACGAAATCAGGCAACGTTGCACATCCTGTATGTCAATGAAGTAACAGGCAATTACTTTGGTGATTTTGCATTTGTTACAACAAGCCTTCAGGAAGAATTGGATGAGGTTGCGGAAAACCAGATGAAAGAACATCGAAACTTGGCAATTGAAAAAGGCCTGACAGATATCGAGACATATGTTCTTTACGGTTATCCAAAGACACTGATTGCTAATTTCCATGAATCGAAAGAACCAATCGATCTGATTGTCATGGGGGCGACAGGTCTGAATGCGGTAGAACGTGCACTAGTAGGTTCCACTACTTCCTATGTAGTCAACCACGCATCATGTAACGTCATGGTTGTAAAATAAATAAATTAAGGGAACAGAAAGCAAAAAAGCATAACGCTTCTTTTGCTTTCTGTTCCTTTTATTTTTTTGTAAAAAATTACTTTACCTGATGAAGTAATCATGCTATTCTAATTACAACGACAGATGGAGTAATATGGAGGAAAGAAAATGATTTCAAGTGATGGAATACGCGGATACAATGATGCGATTATTTTATCGATCCTTAACAAAAACGATTCTTATGGATATGAAATTTCTAAAACGATTCGTGAGAGGACAAATGATTCCTATGTGATCAAAGAGACAACACTTTACTCCGTTTTTGCCCGTTTAGAAAAGAATCAACTGATTGTTTCGTATCCTGGAGAAGTGACTCATGGAAAAAAGCGGACATATTATAAAATCACTGAAATAGGGCGTAATCTTTTAGAAGAAAAAAAGCAAGAGTGGCTGACGACGAAAGACGTAGTCGATCAATTTTTGGAGGGAAATTAAATGGATACAATCCGTAATTATTTAGACAGTCTTTTTATCGGAGTACCTCAAAGTACCGAGATAGATAAGCTGAAAACTGATTTGTTGGCAAATATGGAAGACCATTATCATGAATTGATGGGAGAAGGAAAAAATGAACAGGAGGCCATCGGTACAGTAATTTCGACATTTGGTTCAATCGATGAATTATTAGAAGAACTAGATGTCGAAAAAAAACATCAAGCTGACGAGACGGAAACAAACACAGCTTCTATTTATTTAAGCGAAGCAGAAAACTACTGGAAAGAATACAGAGCGGCAAGTCTCCAAGTGGCATCAGGTGTTCTATTCATTAGCTTATCTTTTGCAAGTTTTCTTTTCTTTTGTTCAGCAGGATATGTGTTCATGGGTATTTCTTGTCTGATTTTTGGTATAGCATTAGCTGTCGGTTTTTTTATTGCTTCTGGTATGAAAATCACACGTTTAAATCACTTTTTGCACCATCGGAAAATACCTGAAAAAGTATTAGCAGAAGCAAAAGAAAAAGAAGAAGAGTATCAGCGAAGTTTTGGCTTCTCACTGATTGCAGGAATTGGATTATGTATTTTTTCACTTTTCCCACTTTTGGCTTCTTTAATGTGGTATATGGATGGTAGTATCGGTGCCTCTATATTTTTTGTTACGGTAGGAACGGGAGTCTTCTTGATCATTTATGGCAGTCTGGTCCGTCATTCTTATCGTCAATTCACTCAAAGTGCTTATTACTGGTGAATGTATTCAGATTTGTAAAAATATTCTATTTATCCGGCGTAGAAAAAAAGACTGTGACACGCTTTTGTCACAGTCTT
>NZ_JAKZIW010000041.1:0-18927 GCF_031143325.1 Enterococcus sp. FR204
AGTAAAAGAGCAGGACGGTGGCCGCCCTGCTCTTTTTTGTGGTTGTTTACGCAAATGGCGCAAATCTTGTACATTTTAACACAATAAAACAAAAAATATAGAATATTTCCTCATAAATTTTTCCATTTTTTGCAATATTCTCAAAAAAAAGATAAAAAATGAGAATAACTGATGAAAAAACAAGCATAATCCATCATAAAATCAGTATAGGTGAAAAGTTGAACTTTCATCTGCATATCAAGTAATTGGTATGAGGCATTTTTTGAGGTGTAGGATATGAAGTTGGATTACCTTATAGAAGAGGAAGATAGAGAAAAACTGCTGCTAGCTAGATATTTAGAATTTGAGAAAAAGAATTATGTAGTGCTACCTAAGTTATATGAAACATTAGGTTTGTCTAAATTTAAAACAAGAAATTATATCATAGAATTAAATAAAGAATTTACTGAATTCAAAACAAAGCCAGAGATCCAAATTTCAGAAGAAGCAGAGATCCATGTCGAACGTCTGAATTTGACGGATATCAAAAATTTAAGAAGAATCTACTTTCAACGATCAAAAATTGCTCGACTGTTAACGGAGATCGTGGATTCAAAAGTAACGATCGAAAAATTTGCAGAGAATCATTTTTTAAGCATATCAAGAGCCTATGTAAAAAGAAGAGAATTAGTCTCTTTTCTTGAACAGCATCAAATAAAGTTAAAGAAAAACATATTAGTTGGGGAAGAAATAAACATACGGAACGTATTATTTGGGGTATATTTCGGGGTCTTTAATGGTTTTTCTATGCCATTTAGAGAAAGCGTCATGAATGAAGCAAAGAGTATCGTGCAATATTTTGAATATCTGTTCAATTTAAAACTGTCTGCAACAAAACGAATCAAATTCAATTTGCTAACCACTATTAGTTTGTTGAGGGCCTATGGGAATCAACCAATCGGAAAACGTTTCTTTTCAGATGAATACTTTAAGAGCTCAGAAGGAATGAAGATCATCAAGGATTTATCACATATTTCTTTTCTTCATATCCCTAAAGAGCAGATCATTGATGAGATTTCTTATATCATGTTGTTTTTGATCACGGAAGAAGAATTTGAATTAGATGGCGCATTTGGACTTGCGGAAGCTCATTTTCATGATATCCACATGATTAGTCAAAAAATGTCAGTGGAATTGATTGATCAATTACCATTTTCGATTGAAATCTCTGAAGAAGAAAGACTATATATACGAAAAGAACTTCGTATGGGTATGATGTATGTCAATCGAAAAAATTGGATATTCGACTTTGAGATGACTAGCTTTACGTCTAACAAGCAGCTACAGTTTTTCTTTGAGACGTATCCAATATTCAGTACAGCAATCCAAAAGGTCATACAAGAGAATAAACGCTATTTCTTGGGAAAAGATGAACGTTTCATGATTCGCTTATTTTATGATTATCTCTTTTTATTGGTCGGTATTTGTCCGGTATCATATTTTGAAGCACCGATTCATGTCTGTATTGATTTTTCGCAAGGATCTGCTTATACCGATTACATTATTTCTCAAGTGAAAGGATTTAAAAATTACAATATTGTGATTGAGAGTCGAATCACTTCTCGTACGAATATTTATTTATCTGATTGTTTACTTGAAAAATTTAATAAAGAACAGATAATTTGGAAAAATCCACCGACTCCAGATGACTGGGAATATTTTGGAAATACCATCATCAGAGAAAAAAATAGACATTTAACTGAAAAAATCAGCTAGTATTTATGGATGGCAGCTTTGTCTCACATATTTATTAGCTGATTTATGTTTTTTTCAAAGAAAAGGTAACTAGATATAACTAGATATAACTAGATATAACTAGATATATTACTTAACAAAATTAAAAAGTACATAAGTTATTATTCCGATTTTCTTGAAACAATAAAAAATCAAAAAAAATACTCTCCTAATAGTCCATCTTGTTTTGATTTTATTTATATAATGAAATCATCTTATGAAAATTACTACTTCATGTTTAGACAAGAGTAGGGAGGACTAAGAATAAATGTGTTCAAAAAGACGTTCAAAACAACTAAATAAACACGCTTGTCGTTTAGATAAGGAACGGTCGTGTTCTGAAAAACACTACGTTAAGTTTATGATGCGCACGATGCTGATCAGTTTATCTGTAGGTGTCTATATGCATGTACCCGTTCAGGCAACGACACAAACCATCAAGGTCGTACGTACCTCTGTTTCTGAGACCACTGATTCCCCTATCACTATTACTCATACTTTCACTGATGCAAATGGAAAACAGCTACTTCCTGCATTGACTTCCTATAATAAAGTCAGTTATCCTCCAACGATAAACCACTACTGGTTAATTCCTAACAAAACATTATGGACATCGGAAACCGGAAGCAGTGTGCCGCTTTCTATCTTTTCCGATATGACTGATCCTACAAAAGGTGATCAGTTAAAACAGATCACTGATATTTTGAATCATGCTTTGACAGATATAAAGGACGGTGGAAGCGCACAAGTTTCTTATGTATATGAAAAAGATTATTCACAGTTTGAAGGAAAGAAAATCGATGTTCTGGCAGGGACAAAAGTTTCGATATCTGATCTGGTAGAAAGGCTGAAGAACGCAGATGGAACACAAGGAGATATGTCCAAAGTAATTTCAAACAATGGGAATATCGTGGATACGACTAATACAGGAACATCTACTATTTCCTTGTCCTATTTTGATCCAATTGCTTTAAAAACAATGACTGCATCTGCTGTGATCCATGTTCGTGCTGATCAAACAGCTATCAAAGGAAAAGATCTTCACTTAAGAACAGGAGAGAGTTACGCCCCTAAAGATCTTGTTGAATATGTAACAAAAAGCGATGGAACTTCAGGAAATAAAGAAGAAATCAAAATGAACGGGACAGTAGATACTACAACTCCGGGAGAATATCCCGTTGTATTAACTTATATAGACTCGAAAACATCAAATGTGGCAGAAACAACAGCTGTAGTTTATGTAGAAGCATCTGCTGCTTCATCGACTGTCATCACTCATTTTATAGATAGTCAAACAAATAAAGAACTTCAAGCAGAAACACATATGAGTAGTGTAAATCGTATTCCTGATTTGCGCCTACCTGCTGAATTTTCTGATCGAGTGCCAAATATAGATTTATCGACTTATGAACAAAATGGGAAAGTCACTTCTATTTCTGATTGGATGCAAGCAAACGGATTAGACAGAAAAAGTCACTGGTCGGAGATCCTTGAAGTACTTCACTCAGAACTGATGAATAATAGGAAGCAATCAGGAGGGGAAATTACCTTTACTTATGTTTATATACCAGACAATCGTTCATTAGAAGGTCATGATCTTATTGTTCATCCAAACGAAAAAATAAACAAAGAAGAGTTGATCCAATCAGCAACAAATTCCTTAGGTAAACCCGTACCGTTAAAGGATGTATCGGTTACAATCAACGGAGAACCATTGGAGGATGGTTATTTGACCAAACAGACAGGTGATTTTACGATTATGTATAGTTATCATGACCCGTATTCACTCCAAGAACTCCATGCTCAGTCGCTTTTACACGTTTTACCATTAAAAAAACAGATAAGACAAAAAGAACAAAAAAAACAAGAAGAAAACTTGTCAGAAAAAAAACAACAAATGGCTCATGCAGTTTCTCCAACAGGGGAAGCAAAGCAAACAAGAAATTTACAGCCAGCAAGAATATCTAGAAAAATCTCAGAATCTAATAAAACGATAAGGCAAGAAGCTCATTTAGCCCCACAAGTTTCTGGATTGGAAAATGAAATTTTAGAGCCTAAAATAAAACAACAATCAGAAAAAGAATTTGTTGCTAAACAGTCGGAAGATCAGAAGGAATCAGATGACCAGAAGGAAACGAAGAAAAAACGCTTGTCAACTATTGATTCTACCGATGAACATCCACAGCCGCAAGTACCACTTCCTAGTCCGGGAACACCCGCACCTGGTGGAGGTATTCCTTCTTCTTCTGCTTTAGGAGATTTCATGCGAGGTATCGCAGGAACATGGGTATACGCTAATCGAAATGAATTTGACGCAGATGACTGGTTCTGATTTATATCTCTATCTGTTATAGTCAAATAAGTAGCTGAGTCATACGTTATTTGGCATAATGGAGACGAGGAGGGATAGAAAAATGTTAGATAAAACGTTACCTTACGCAGAAATCTGGATGACAAGACCACTTCAACAAAATGTTCCAATCACGCCTTTAGCGGAAGGTTTTGAATTTCGATTTTATCAAAAAGAAGATGAATCTGCTTGGGCGGAGATTGAGACTTCCGTTGGGGAATTTCAAACGACAGATGAAGCACTTGAGTATTTTCAACAAAACTTTGCTCCTTATCCTGAAGAACTTGAAAGAAGGATGTTTTTTGTAGAGACAAAAAAAGGAGAAAAAGTAGCAACCTGTACCGCTTGGCGAAAAAAATCAAGAGAGCAAGTGTATCCGGTTTTTCATTGGTTAGCAGTGAAACCAGATTACCAAGGAAAAGGGCTCGCAAAAGCATTGACTGCCAGAGTCTTGCAAGAATTTCCTACCCTCCATACGGACGGACCAATCTATCTTCACACACAGACATGGAGCCATCAGGCGATTGCTCTTTATAAAAAAATGGGTTTTACTTTTATTGCTGAAAATCTAGACGGCACACCTAATCCAGATTATGAAAAAGTTATGCAGGTTTTAAGTAAATTAGATAAATAACGAAATGGTGAAATAAGTCCTCAGTATTGGGATAAAAAACGAAATAGTCATTCCTCATATCTTACTTTTTTGAGTTAATACTATCGGATAACTAATGGCATGCCATACATTCAAAAAAGAAGGGGCAGTGACAAAAGTATTGTCACTGCCCCTTCTCTTGTTTTTTAGCATGTTTTATCGTTTGATTTTTTTAGGAATAAAATTCTTGATGAACGTAAATTTTTGGTAATCGTTTCGACTATAGAGGTAACCAAATACACTGAAAACAACTGCTCCAATAAAATTAACAAATAAATCCTTCATAGTATCCATGATTCCCACGTCTAAGTAACCATTTTGGATGATTGTTTTATCTGTTTTACCATCTGCATTTTGACTTTCAATGATTGTCCGAGTGATATCTGGAACATGATAGACAGTTTTTCCGTCTTTACTTAACTCCACACTATTGATTTGCTGGATGATCGTATCTTTTTGCATATCGAATTGCAGTAATTTATCTGCTGAAAATTCCACAAACTCCCACATAACACCAACTGTCATCGAAAAACAGAAGGAAACAACTGCTAGTAATAAAGGAGTCAAGTTCATGGTTTTTGTATTTTTATTGAGCAAATAAACAAGGGAAAAGCCGACACCCCCAGCTAAAAATCCGCTGAATGCATGTAGAAAAGTATCCCACATTGAAAAATAGCCATAAAAATCACTTAACTCTCCTAAAACTGTTGAACTAAAAATAAAAGATAACAAAATGATTTCTAGCATATTTGGAATCTGTATCTTTAATATCTTTTCCAGAAAATAAGGGATTTCAAATAAAATTAGTGTCAGTAATAAAAGCATTGTATTTCCCCAGTGTTGGTTCCAGACCTGATCCACTAGCATAATAACGACGATGATACGTAATAAAATATAGATTCCGTTTGTGATTCTACCTGCAGTTTTTGTACTGTTCGTAAAAAAGGTTTTCAAATGATTCATAAAATAACTCCTTCATGTATATCCTTAATTATACTAAGAAGCGTGTGTTTACCAAAGCTATATGACTTAAAGAAAAACAGAGTTGATATTGTGAAAAAAATCACTTAATATAGTATAAGGAGAAAAGGGGGATACAAATGAAAAAATTAGTTGCTGGTTTATTAACAGCCGTTGCACTTCTTGCTATGAGCGCATGCGGCGCAGATCAGAAAAATACAGCGCAGACAAGTTCTAGTACGAAGGAATCTGCCGAAGTATCATCAGGCGCTTCTGAACAAGTATATACAGATCCAAAAGAAATGAAAGAATCTTATGATGTCGTGATTATTGGAGCTGGTGGTGCAGGGATGGCAGCAGCTATCGAAGCAAAAGATGCTGGGTTGAATCCAGTAATTTTGGAAAAGATGCCTGTTGCCGGAGGAAACACATCTAAATCATCAAGCGGTATGAATGCTTCAGAAACAAAATTTCAAAAAGAAGAAGGAATCAAAGACTCGAATGATGCCTTCTATGAAGAAACGCTAAAAGGTGGTGGAGGAACGAATGATAAAGAAATGCTTCGATACTTTGTCGATCACTCTGCTGATGCGGTCGATTGGCTAGATCAAAACGGTATCAAACTGGACAACTTAACGATCACTGGAGGGATGAGTGAAAAGAGGACACATCGTCCGTCTGATGGCTCGGCTATTGGTGGATACTTAGTGGAGGGGTTATTGAATAACGTCCATGAGCGAGAAATCCCTATTTTTGTCAACGCAGATGTGACAGACATTAAGAAAAATGGGGAAACGGTCAATGAAGTGACTGTACATGTTCAAGGAGAAGAACCAAAAGAGGTCACCGGAAAAGCAATCGTAGTTACCACAGGCGGTTTTGGTGCCAGCAAAGAATTTATTGAAAAATATCGTCCCGATTTAGCTGATTATATTACGACAAATCAAGAAGGATCAACTGGAGATGGTATCACCATGATTGAAAAATTAGGTGGACAAACCGTTGATATGGATAAAATACAAATTCATCCAACTGTGCAGCAGGATGAGGGGGTCTTGATTGGTGAGGTTGTTCGCGGAGAAGGAGCAATCTTGGTCGATCAAGAGGGGAAAAGATTTGTCAATGAAATGGATACAAGGGATAAAGTATCTGCAGCAATTACAGCATTGCCTGAAAAATCAGCTTATTTGATTTTTGACCAAGGCGTGCGTGATCGTGCCACAGCTATTGAATTTTATGACCAAAAAGGATATGTCACAACTGGAAAGACAATGGAAGAATTAGCAGAAAAAATCGATTTACCAAAAGAAACACTAGCAAAAACAGTTGATGGATGGAATACGGATGTTGCGGAGAAAAAAGATGCTCAATTCAACCGTGCCACAGCCATGGAACATGACTTATCGTCTCCAAATTATTATGCGATCAAAATCGCACCAGGAATCCATTACACGATGGGCGGTGTGAAAATCAATACGAACACTGAAGTATTAGATAAAGAAAACCAGCCAATTAGGGGGTTATATGCTGCTGGTGAAGTCACAGGTGGCTTACATGGAAACAACCGGATCGGTGGAAATTCAGTTGCGGAGATCATTATTTTTGGGCGACAAGCGGGCATAAAAGCAGCTCGATTTGCTTCGGAAAATGAATGAAATAGAACGTAAATAAAAAGAGGTTGTGAAATCAGTGTTTTGACCTGAGTATTAGAGAAACAAACGGCAAAATAGTTCCTCATATTTTGCCGTTTTTTGAGCTAATACCGAGGGTCAGCTGATTGAATACCGTTTAGTGAAGAGGTTGTGAAAAAGCTGCCCTGCATCAAGTAATAAGAACAGCCAAGTAAAAACAGCTTCTTATGTTTTTAACTTGGTTGGACTTATTACCGCAGATGCAAGCTTTTGAACACCGTTTATTCGGAAAAAGAGCGTGGGACAAAAGTAAAGAACACTTTTGTCTCACGCTCTAAACACGTATAAACGGCGGAAGCAGAAGCAACTCCTTCGGAAATAAGCTGAAATTCACAAAAATTTGAAAAGCAATTTTCGTGAATTTCTTCTTATTTCTTGGAGTTAAACGCTTCTGTCCCAGCCTCTTTTTTGATCAGCATGATTTTATTCAGTTATCTTCAAAATGATTTTTCCGATGTTTTTGTTTGCTTCCATATATTCATGCGCTTGTTTGACTGCGCTGAATTGGAATGTACGGTCAATGATTGGCCGAATCTTGCCATTTTCTAGAAAAGGCCCAGCTTTTTGCATAAAAGTTTGTGCGAGCTCTGCTTTATACTGATCACTTCTAGGTGTCAATAATGTACCAAGCAGTTGGACACGTTTCCCAATCAATACACCAAGGTCTATCTCAGGCACGATGGTCCCACCTAGCATACCAATCAAGACCCAACGTCCATCAACGGCTATAGAAGCTAAATTCTTTTCCCAGTAAGAAGCGCCGATGAAATCCAAAATAACATCGACTCCCCGACCTTCAGTGATTTTTCGTACCTCTTCTTGAAAGTCTTGTTTTTTATAGTTGATCAATTCATCTGCACCAAGTTCTTTACAAAAGGCGAGTTTTTCTTCTGATCCTGCAGTAACGATGATTTTCGCGTGAGAAAGCTGTCTAGCTAATTGGATCGCTGCTGTTCCCACACCACTTGCTCCTGCATGGATCAAGACAGTTTCACCTTCTTGTAATTTTCCAAGCCAGTAAAGTGTTTGATAAGCAGTCAAAAAAACTTCTGAGATTCCAGCAGCAGAAACATAGTCTAACGTATCAGGGAGAAGGATTGCACGATCGGCAGGCATCACAGCATATTCGGCATAACCACCTAGATTGACTAATCCGTACACTTTTGTCCCAGGAGTAAAAGTGGAGATATCACTTTTATTCTCAACTACCTCTCCAGCTACTTCGACTCCCAAAATAGGGTAGGGAGGTTTCAAAGAGACTGATTCTCTTTTCATAATATCTGTTCGATTGACAGCTGCTGTATGGACTTTGATCAGTAATTCGCCTTGTTTTGGTTTAGGAACAGGCACTTCAATTTGTTCTAATACATCTATAGAACCAGGATGCTTGATTGAAATGGCACGCATGGATCTATTCCTCCTTTGCCCATTCTTGGAATGCTGTATTCAACTCTTTGCTACCTTCAGAAAGTACTAGAGTCGTACGAGAAATATCCGTTTCTTCCACTAGAGCGGCAAGTACAGCAGCAACTGTAGAGCGAGTGATCGTTTTTGATGCCTTCTCATTAGGCTTAGTTAATTGAATGGAAGTAACTTCTTCATCGTTAGTCAATGTGACTGGTTGAAGAATGACAAAATCTAAGTTAGTTCGTTTCAGCCATTCATCTGCATAATGTTTAGTAATATAATAATCTGTCATGGACTCAGGCCATTTTGCTGGTTCATCTGCATAAACAGCACTGACCATCAGATAGCGAGAGACATGCGCATTTTCAGCTGCGATCACTGTTTTGATTGCGCCATCCAAGTCTACTTGCAGAAGATTCTTTCCTTGAGAGCCGGCAGCAAAAATTAATACATCGATGCCTTTGAATGCTTCGGTCATTTTTTCCACGGACCAAGTTAAATCAAAAGAGACATACGAAACATTCTCTTTTTTTACTAATGTTTGGGAAGCGACATCTCTTACCCCTGCAAAAATTTCATGGGAACTTGGAGCTAAATCTTTTATCAGGTGTCGGCCAATTTGTCCGTTTGCACCTACAACAAAAATTTTCATTTGGATCATCCTTTCGACGTCAAATCTTTCCATTCAATAGTAACACCAAAAGAGAAAAAAATCAGAGATCGGCTACGATGACTATCAGTTAGTAAGAGAAGGGTGCTTGAAGTATCTTAACAAGACATTGCATACTGCTGCAGTCGCAAGACCTGCGACGATTCCTTCAGGTATACCACTTGTAAAAATAACCGCTAGAATAGCTGAATAAACAGCATTTAAATTTGTTCCGATGACTTTGGCATAATCTTGCTGGAATAAAAAGTAGATCATATTCATCACTAAAATCGTATTGGTCAATGAACCGGAAAGTCCAGCTAAGAATAAAGAAACGGAATCTGCTTTTTGTTTCATTAGTTTGCGCAGACCTTTATAAACGAAATAAGGAACCACCCCAATCAAGATACGAGGAATAAACGCGATCAGCAAGGCTTTCCAGCTTCCATGTTCTGTTCCGATGACTGGGATAAACGGAGAAAAGACAAAAGACAAAGGTGTTTGGATAACTGTGCTACGGATCATGCTGATCAGTCCAAATGTACCGCCAAGAAAAGCACCTAGTCTTGGTCCTAAAACGATCGAAGCAATGATTACAGGAATATGCATGGTTGTTGCATTGATTGGACCGATAGGGATAAAACCTAAAGGCGTAACAGCTAATAAAATCAAAATAGCTAAAAACATCGCAGTTAATGTAAAGTTTTTTGTATTTTTCATAAGTACTCCTTTTTTCTAAGCATTTCTTTCATTAAGAGTCAGCATGACCTGTTCGATGATCGTCTGAATATCAGCTAAGGCACCTTTTCCAAAATCTCCACAAGCTAAAAGAGATTCTCTTGGTTCAATTTCCTGATAGCCGACAGATCTCAATGTTTCCAGATTACGCTGAGTGATCGGGTTTTGATACATATTCGTGTTCATGGCAGGGGCAATCAATTTTGGTGTTCCCACTGGAAGCGCCATTGCGACTGTTGAAAGAAGATCGTCTGCAATGCCATTTGCTAGCTTGCCGATAATGTTTGCTGTAGCAGGCGCGATGAGAAACAAGTCAGCTTGTTTTGCTAGTTCGATATGATTGATTACCTGCGGATTTGATTCTTGCATGACGTCTGTATGGACTGCGCGCTTCGACAGAGATTGCAAGGTTAATGGCGTGATAAAATGTGTGCTGCTTTTAGACATAATCACATCTACCTGGGCACCTAATTTGACGAATTGACTTGTAAGATCAGCGCTTTTGTAAGCAGAAATACTTCCAGTAACGCCTAGTAAGATCTTTTTCATTTTGATTCCTCCAGTCTAATTTTCTCAGTAATCAATGCAGCAATCTCAGATTTACTTTGAGCTTCTTCCACTGTTCCATCTTTAGATAAGAGATAGCCGTGGTGTGTCTCGCCATGGATTTCCGTCAAATCATTTGCGAAAATAAAATCAGTTTTGTTATTTATCAGACTATTTTTTGCGACTGCCAGAAGAGATTCCTTTGGTACATCTACTAATAGTTTGAAACCAATGATTTTTGCTTTTGGCTGCCATTCACGTAGATAAGAAATGATTTTTGGTGTTTTCTTCAAAACGAGTACAAGATGCTCGGTGTCAGAAGAGATCTTTGAAACAGTGGTATCTGTCTGTTCATTTTCCGCAAACCAATTGTCCAGTTCTTCTTGCGTTGAAGAAGTGGGTAGGTTTTTTGCCAGCTGTTCTTCTGAAAAACTAAAAGCAGGAGTAAAATCACTGACTGCCATACTGTGGATAATCGCATCGTAGTGTTCTTTTTTCGTTAGTGCTTCTAATTGTAAAAATAAGTCCAGTGCAGATTCGATCGTATAAATCGTTATATTGGAGTGTCTTTTCGGTTTCAGTGCTTGTTTCGTAGTCACGTAATCGATTGTGGTATCCGGATTGGCAGCTAAATAATCAGCTAATGCTTGCCCTAATCGTCCTGTCGAATGATTTGTAATAGCACGTACTTGATCGATTTTTTCAGTCGTTCCTCCAGCTGTGATTAGAATCTTCATTTATGGTCACCTACATTTACTAGTGTTCTTCCTTGGTGTGTTCCAGCAAGTAGTTTAGATGCTGTTTCAGGCAATTGATCCAGAGTAATCTCTTGGACGACCAGTTCATCTGCAATCTGCAAATCCGCCATCTGTTGCCATAAAAAAAGACGTTGATCTATTGGTACATTGACAGAATCAATTCCAATCAACTGGATGTTTCGCAGAATAAAAGGCAAGACAGTCGCGTTTAGTTTGATTCCCCCAGCATTGCCACATAAAGCTACTGCACCGTTATAAGAGATCAATGGAAGAAGACTACTTAACTGCTCGCCACCTACTGTGTCGATGACATAGTCGATTTGCTGTTTTCCTAAAGCTTTTGTTGTCTCTGGCAGAAATTCATCAGGTCGTACGACTTGAGAAGCACCTAGACTTTTTAGCCATGTGACAGACTCTTCTTTTCTGGAAAAGGCAATGATTGACTGGAATCCTAGTGTATGTAACAGAGCTATCGCTGTACTGCCTACACCGCCAGAAGCACCAGTAACGACAACTTTTTTATCGGAGGTCATACCTTGACGGATTAAAGCGTTCACACATAACATAGCAGTAAAGCCTGCTGTACCAAGGATCATCGCTTGACGCAGCGTCATATTTTTTGGTAGAGGAACTAACCAGTCTCCTGGTACTTTTTGATATTGGCTATAACCGCCTGGATGGGTGACGCCAAGCCCAAAACCAGTAGCAAGTACAAGATCTTCTTTTGAAAAACGTGGATTGTTACTTTGGACGACAGTTCCGGATAAATCAATCCCTGGAGTCATCGGATAGGTTCGTATCACCTGACCAGATTCGCTCATTGCCAATGCATCTTTGTAATTGACATCAGAATAGGCAATTTTTACCAAGACTTCATTTTCAGCCAACTCAGTAAATGTCAGATCACTGATTGCTGTATGGAAAACAGGTTCCTTTATTACCTGAAAAGATCGAAAAGCGTTCATTCGTGAGACACTCCTTTTAAAATTTTCTTTTATCATACCATAAAGCCTACTCTTTTATTCTTGTTCTTCCGTAAATTTAGACAAAAATTAGGTGAAAAATAAAGAATCAAACAACTAGAATTTATTCCAAAAGATAAAGAAATATTCAGCAAAAAAAATTTTACAAAGGGTTGCCTTTTTCAATAAATTTCGTATACTAATACGAGTGGTAGTAAACAGGAAGTTTACTATTAGAAAACTTCGATTCGGAGGAAATTATGGAAATTGGTGAGAAGTTAAGAAATTTGCGCATCCAAAAGAATTTGACACAAGAAGAACTAGGCGAACGCACAGATTTGTCAAAAGGGTATATTTCCCAGTTGGAACGAGATTTAAGTTCACCATCAATGGAAACATTCTTTTCTATTCTTGAAGTCTTAGGTGTGACTCCAGAAGAATTTTTTCATCAAGAAGCAGCGAATCTGCAAGTGGTTTATTCAAAAGAAGATCATACGGTTTATTTCGATGAAGAAAACGGGTATGAATTGGAATGGCTCGTGGCTGATTCGAATGAAAAAGAAATGGAACCTGTCTTGCTGACTTTTGAAGGTGCAGGAGAATATAAGACGTTTGAACCTTCATTATCTGAAACGTTTATTTTTGTATTAGAAGGGGAATTAGAGTTAAGCTTAGGAGAGACGGTCTATGTGGCAAAAGCAGGACAGTCGATCTATTATCAAGCGACAAAACAACATCAATTAAGGAATCATCTCAAAAAACGAACAAAAGTATTGATTGTTGCAACGCAATCATATTTGTAATATAGGGGGTAAAAACGTGGGGAAACCAATCATTTCATTTGATCAAGTAGTGAAACGCTATGATGATGAAACAGTATTAAAAAAAGTAAGTTTTGAGATCGAACAAGGAAAATTTTATACACTGCTTGGTCCTTCCGGCTGTGGCAAAACAACGATCCTACGTATTATAGCTGGATTCACCGAAGCTACAGAAGGGGACATCTATTTTGAAGGGAAACGGTTGAATGATTTGCCAGCTAATAAGCGACAAGTAAATACAGTCTTCCAAGATTATGCACTTTTTCCTCATATGAATGTTTTTGATAACGTTGCTTTTGGATTGAAGATCAAGAAAATGTCCAAATCAGATATCGAAAAGAAGGTAAAAGATGCTTTGCGTATGGTCCAGCTTCCTGGATACGAAAAACGGGAGATCAGTGAAATGTCTGGTGGTCAAAGACAGCGTGTAGCGATTGCACGAGCAATTGTAAATGAACCGAAAGTATTGCTACTAGATGAACCGTTATCGGCGCTTGATTTGAAACTACGTACAGATATGCAGTATGAACTGCGGGATCTGCAACAACGATTAGGAATCACGTTTATTTTTGTTACTCATGACCAAGAAGAAGCGTTGGCAATGAGTGATGAGATTTTTGTCATGAATAAAGGGAAAATCGTCCAAAGTGGTACACCCGTAGATATTTATGATGAGCCAATCAATCATTTCGTTGCTGATTTTGTTGGGGAGAGCAATATCGTGGACGGTGTAATGATCGAAGATAATCTAGTTGAGTTTGTTGGTAAGCAATTTGAATGTGTCGATGGCGGGATGTGTCTAAATGAACCAGTTGAAGTTGTTTTACGCCCAGAGGATTTGACGATCACGACACCAGATAAGGGAAAACTAGTCGTAACGGTCGATACTCAGCTGTTTCGTGGTGTCCATTATGAAATCATCTGTTATGATGAACAGCAAAATGAATGGATGGTCCATTCAACGAAAAAAGCTAAAGAAGGAAGCAAAGTAGGATTGGCCTTTGAGCCAGAAGATATCCATGTCATGCGTTTCAACGAGTCTGAAGAAGAATTCGATGCACGTCTTGACAGCTACGAAGAATAGGGGGGACAAGAATGAAAACAATGCGCAGGATCTATTCCGTCCCTTATATTTTGTGGCTCGGTTTATTCGTGATCGCGCCTGTATTAATGATCATTTATCAATCTTTTTTTGATATGAATGGGCAATTCACGCTGAATAATTATCTATCTTATTTTACGTCGGGGACATCGCTTTCTATGACGATCAATTCTGTATGGTATGCTTTTTTGATCACGTTTTTCACGCTGATCATCAGTTACCCGACTGCTTATTTTTTAACAAAACTGAAGCACAAGCAATTATGGCTGATGCTGATTATTTTGCCTACATGGGTGAATCTGCTGCTTAAAGCTTACGCATTTATTGGGATTTTCAGTGTGCACGGCAGCGTGAATCATTTCTTTGATTTTATCGGGATCGGGCCGAAACAGATATTATTCACAGACTTCAGTTTTCTGTTCGTGGCAACGTATATCGAGATTCCATTTATGATTATGCCAATTTTCAATGCATTGGAAGAGATGAATCCTTCTTTGATCAGTGCTAGTAGAGATTTAGGCGCGAATAGCTTTGAGACCTTCCGACGAGTGATTTTTCCGTTATCATTAAATGGTGTGAAAAGTGGTGTCCAAGCAGTATTTATTCCTTCTCTTTCTTTATTCATGCTGACTCGTCTGATTGGCGGAAATCGGGTGATCACTTTAGGAACGGCTATCGAACAGCATTTCTTGGTTACACAAAACTGGGGGATGGGTTCTACAATCGGTGTGATTTTAATCATTGCTATGTTCATCGTGATGCTCCTGACAGGCGAGAAGAAAAAAGGAGGTCGCTCATAAATGAAAAAATTTAAATGGTCGTATCTTTATTTAGGGATTGTTTTTTTATTCTTATATGCACCGATCTTCTATCTGATTTTTTATTCCTTCAATGAAGGAGGAACGATGAACAGCTTTACAGGATTTACTTGGGAAAATTATGAAGCTGTTTTTGAAGATACACGTTTGATCATTATCGTATTGAATACGTTCATGCTGGCTTTCTTATCTGCATTGATCGCCACGATCATCGGGACATTTGGGGCTATGGGAATCTATTACACGAAAAAACGACGTGCACGGACAGCGTTGTTGAGCATGAATAACATCTTATTAGTCTCTCCTGATGTTATTATCGGTGCTAGTTTCTTGATTTTCTTTACACTACTAGGATTCGGATTAGGTTTTCAGAGTGTATTGCTTTCCCATATTGCTTTCAGCATTCCAATCGTCGTCTTGATGGTCTTGCCAAAATTGCAAGAAATGAACGATTCAATGGTTGATGCAGCTAGAGATCTTGGTGCTAATAATTTCCAAGTAGTCAAAAATATCATTTTGCCTTATCTTTCTCCAGGAATCATAGCTGGATATTTTATGGCATTTACCTATTCTCTTGATGATTTTGCGGTTACGTTTTTCGTCACAGGAAATGGCTTTACGACGCTCTCAGTAGAGATTTATTCTCGTGCAAGACAAGGAATCAGTTTAGAAATCAATGCGCTAAGTGCGTTAGTTTTCTTGTTCTCCATGATATTGGTCATTGGATACTACTTCATTAGTAAAGAAAACCGTCCAAAACGGCTGAAGAAAAACAGAAGAGTACGCGAGGGGGTGGCACGGCTACGATGAAAAAATTACAATCTCTGTTTTTAGGTATTCTCATCATTATTGCGGTGCTGCTGCTTGGTGTTCGTCAACTTGAAAAAACAAGTGGCATGAGTGGAGCAAAGGTACTTACCATCTATAACTGGGGAGATTATATCGATCCTAGTTTGATCACGAAATTTGAAAAAGAATATGGATACAAAGTGAATTATGAAACATTTGATTCTAATGAAGCGATGTTCACAAAAATCCAGCAAGGTGGGACAAACTACGACATCGCTATACCAAGTGAATATATGATCCAAAAAATGATCAAAGAAAAACTAGTACTTCCATTAGATCATTCGAAGATCAAAGGATTAAATAATATTGATCCACGATTTTTAGACTTGGATTTTGATCCAGATAATCAGTATTCGATTCCATATTTTTGGGGAACTTTAGGGATCGTATATAACGATAAATTCTTTGATGCAGATCAAATTAAGCATTGGGATGATTTGTGGAAGCCGGAATTAAAAGACAGTTTGATGCTGATTGACGGTGCACGAGAAGTTATGGGGCTTTCTTTGAATAGTTTAGGCTATTCTTTGAATAGTAAGAATATGGCACAGCTGACAGAAGCAGCAAATAAATTGAATCATTTAACACCAAATGTCAAAGCAATCGTGGCAGATGAGATCAAAATGTATATGATCAATGAAGAAGCCTCCGTGGCAGTGACATTTTCTGGCGAAGCTGCCGATATGATGTGGGAAAATGAACATTTACATTACGTAATCCCACCAGAAGGTTCCAATCTTTGGTTTGATAATATCGTTATGCCAAAAACCGTGAAAAATAAAGAAGGTGCCTATGATTTCATCAACTTTATGCTAGAACCGGAAAATGCGGCACAAAATGCAGAGTATATTGGTTATTCTACACCAAATGAAAAAGCAAAAGCGTTATTGCCAAAAGACATTTCGTCGGACGAACAATTCTATCCATCTGATGACACGATCTCCCATCTTGAAGTCTACGAAGATCTAGGATCGAAATACCTAGGCATCTATAATGACCTATTCTTAGAATTCAAGATGTATCGGAAATAGCGAGAAAATAAGCAAATTTGCATAACTATAATAAAAAGGACTTAGTTTTGATGGGAAATTTTTCAAAATTAAGTCCTTTTTTATGTGGTTGAAACGGGTATGATCATTTTAAGGAAGTGATCTAAGATGAAAGGACGACTGAACAATTATCATATTAGAAAAGCTTTATTGTATTCCACAAACAAATTACTAAGAATAACAAATTAGTTTTTGTTTGTTCTTATTCCCTATTGACTTTTCTTTCAAACATGCTATTCTAATTTTATTCTAATAGTATCCGATGAGAAGGGAAGTAGACAGAAAATGGTTCAAGAGAGGCTTTGGTTGGTGTAAAAAGCTAGAAGTTGACTGTCGAAAATGGCCTTAGAGGATTTTTTGTCGAAAGGTAGGCAAAAACGAACAGTCTTTCGTTACCAAGACCACTGATTTTATTGTCAGGCTGAGAGAAAGAATGTTTTTTCTGAAAAAAGGTGGTACCACGAGTATAATCGTCCTTTTACTAGTATTTGCTAGTAAAAGGATTTTTTTTTACAAAAAAACAAAGAAAAGAGTGAGTGAAATGAGCAAAAACAAACCATTTACAGTAGATCATGTCGGAAGTTTCTTACGCCCGCAATCGATCAAAGAAGCAAGAAAAAAAGTTCAAGAAGGCTTACTTTCAAAAGAAGAACTTCGTGCAATCGAAGACCAGGAAATAAAAAAATTAGTGGAAGACCAAAAAGCAGTCGGCATCAAAGGAATTACAGATGGTGAATTTCGGCGTGGATTTTGGCATCTTGATTTTTTAGAAGAACTAAATGGTATCGAAGGCTATGTTCCAGAAACTGGATATAATCAAACATTCCACGGAAAAGCAGCACCAGCTTATAATATTCGGGTAGTAGATAAATTATCTTTCAATCCAAATCACCCATTTTTAAAAGATTTTGCTTTTCTGAAAGAAGTAGTGGAAACAGATGATACTTTTGTTGCAAAAGCAACGATCCCTAGTCCCACGATGATTTTACGACAAGAGATCCTATCTAATGATGGTTCTTCAAAAATCAAGGAGATTTATCCTGATCTATCTGATTTTTATGAGGACTTGTCCTCTACTTACAAAGCAGCGATTCATGCTTTTTATGAAAAAGGTTGCCGTTACCTGCAATTCGATGATACAAATTGGGCGTTTCTAGCTGATCAAACTAAAAGAGAAGCACTTCTTCAAAAAGGAATTGATCCGAAAGAAATGGCCCATATTTGTACAGAGATTATCAATAACGCACTGGAAGACAAACCAGAAGATTTGACGATCACAACACATATCTGCCGCGGGAATCACGCTTCTTCTTGGCTGTTTTCCGGTGGATATGAACCCATTGCAGAAGAGTTGTTTTCAACAAATTATGATGGTTTCTTTTTGGAATACGATTCTGACCGAGCAGGAGATTTTACTCCTTTAAGACATTGGAGTAACAAAGAAAGTAAAGTTGTTTTAGGATTAGTTACTTCTAAGTTTCCAGATTTGGAAGATACGGAGAAAATAAAAGAACGAATAAAAGAAGCACAACAATTTGTACCATTGGAAAATCTAAGTATCAGTCCTCAATGTGGGTTTGCTTCAACAGAAGAAGGAAACCATTTAACAGAAGAAGAACAATGGAAGAAAATCCAATTATTGCAGCAAGTCGCAAAAGAAGTTTGGCTATAAAAATGTGAGGCTTGGCAAAAAAAAGCGTCCCAAAAAGTCGGCTTTTCATGGAGTGGAGAAATCCACTCTTTTTTATTTACCTTTTATATTATTTATTTGTTAAATAAATAGGAACAAAAAAATTAAATTA
>NZ_JAKZIW010000042.1:0-18159 GCF_031143325.1 Enterococcus sp. FR204
AGTGGCATAATCAGTGTGAAATGCTTGATTGAATCGTTCCACAAATAGTGAAATGAACCGTTCATAGGCTTCTTTTTCTCTCGTCATCAAGAAAAATTCACCTTCAAAATCTTTTATTTTGATCGATTCTTCAATGGACGTTACGCGAAAGGAGGTATTAGAATAGGTACCTTCTCGTGAGAAGATTTGACATCCCCTTGATAATACAATGTCATTTCAAGCTTTGGCTGTATCTTGAAGTTCCAAGATGTATCTACTTCATTGGATTCATTTACTGTTTTTTTCATATAAGAAAGCTCAGTTTCTGATGAGACATTTTCAAATACCATGATTAGCTGCTCATATTCTTCTTGCCCAATAAAATGTTGTGGCAATCGAATCGGAGTATAAGTATCTGTTTGATGGAAAAATTCATTTGTCCGATAGAGTACCTGTTTATTTATACTAACCAAGGCAAAACCACTCATGATACCGGTCACTATGATTGTGAGTAAAACTGTGAACTTTTTTTTGATTATCACCACTCTCCCTTACTTAAATGATTCTTTGATAAAATCATACCGTTTTTCATCAAAAAAACGTATCTATCAAGTATATAGGTCATGTAGAATAAATCTATATACTGTAGAATCGAAAGGAGAAGAAGATGAACATCGGAGAAAAAATACGAACTTACCGCAGAAATTGTAAGCTTACGCAAAAAGAATTAGGCGAAAAAATTGGTGTTTCCGATAAAACGATTTCTAGTTGGGAAAATTCTCGTACAATGCCAGACCTTGAAATGCTGTCACTTTTACATCAGACTTTAGGTCTGCCGATTGATTTTCCTTCTATTGAATCAGCTACCGAATCAATAGAACCAACATTGCCAGACGAACCTCTTGTTATCAAGAAATCTTATTCATCAAAACAACCCTTCTCACTCAAAAAGACACTATCTTTCTTTCTGCTCGTCTTTTGTTTGGTCTATCTTTTTCTTATCAATTATCAATACAAAAATGAAACGATTGATCGATTCAATCCTTTTTTGAAACCACAAATCGGCTATACCACACTCCCTGTAGGATACGTGGACAATTCCATCGAACATTGGGTATGTAATGATATCTTTGGCCATGGTACATGGCTGTCTTTTCACGCTGGAGAGGTAGAAAAAGAGAAAAACCATGCTGTAATCAAACACAAAGGAAAACACGTCATGAACGTTCGCCTGCTCACTTGGGAAGCCATTCCCTCAGATTACCAAGAAATTCTCAGCAAAGACTATGACGATGCCTTAAAAAGAAGCCCTCAGGAGCCAGATAGGCATTAAGTAGGAGATGAACGTAGAGATAGAAAAAATCAATGCACATGATCTTATCCAAAAAACAGGGGTACAAATTAATTGAAAAAGCCTTGAGATGAAAGTTCCTAAATAAAAAAGTTCAGAATGATAGGTATTTCTGGCTTATAGTATAATATTTACGCCACAGCCTCCCAATGATTCTTTTTGGAATCATAATCAAGGATGGACATTCACAAAAATATTTTGCTCATTCGATCCGAATAGATTAACGACCAATCTAGTAAGTAATATAGATTGGTACGTAGTCAAGCTGCACATAATTTAGATCAATTTTAGTTCTTTTTTATATTTCTATGATCTGCTCATTTACTTTTATATGATGGCTTACAGTAACATAAATAAATATGATAATCGCTGGTAGTTTATCCAAGAGTACTCAATAAAATACAAAATGGATTGTTCAAGCGCCTATCATAATGATAAAATGAAACAAATAAACGATACAAGGAGGAAGAGACTTTGAGTAATGGCAAAAAAATTTTTTCATTGTAAAAATTGTTCAGTTGTTAATCTATGGGATTTCGGTAGCATGGGCATTTTTTATAGAGGAATCACACCAAACTGGCCATTTTATCTCTTGTTAGTGGGAATATTAGTAGGAAATTTTGCCCCTCTTCACTATCGTACCAACTTTTTTTCAACTGATTCTGGCCTTTTTCTTAAAACAAAGACGCGAAAATTAGAAAACATTATTGAAATGACAATTACCTGTATAATCATTTTCTTAGTTATATTCCTAAACGTCTTCTAATAAGAATCTCTTAAAATTAGCTTGTTACAGTTAGTTACCTAGTTTATATAACACAGTTATCTTATCTTCCTTATCAACATCTTTTGCCAACTCTTTGTCTTAAATTCGAAACATATAAGCAGAGCTACGAACACCAAGACTGTTTCGGCTCTGTTTTTTGCATCAAATTCACTCTTATATAGCTGATAATCTTGGCTCTTTAAAAGAAATTATTTTCGCTTCATTTTATTATAAAAAGGCTAGGAACCTGATAACATCAAGGTTCCTAGCCTTTATTTAAGTATTACCCCACAGACCCTTCCATCTCATAACTGATCAATCGGTTGAGTTCGACTGCATATTCCATTGGAAGTTCTTTGGTGAATGGTTCAACAAAGCCCATGACGATCATTTCAGTTGCTTCAGATTCGGTCAGGCCTCGGCTCATCAGATAGTAGAGTTGTTCTTCTGAGATTTTTGAGACTTTGGCTTCGTGTTCTAAAGAGACTTGGCTGTTGTGGATCTCATTGAATGGGATCGTATCGGATTTCGACCATTCGTCCATAATGATTGTGTCACATTCGATATGAGAGATCGAACCCGCACTGTTTTTGGCGAAGGTTACTTGTCCTCGATAGTTTACTTCTCCGCCGTCTTTTGAGATTGATTTAGAGACGATAGAGCTAGATGTATTTGGTGCATTGTGGATCATTTTTGCACCCGTATCTTGGATTTGGTTTGCTCCTGCAAAGGCGATGGAGAGCATGGTGCCTCGTGCACCTTTTCCATCTAAGTAAACACTTGGGTATTTCATCGTTGTTTTTGCACCTAGGTTTCCGTCTATCCATTCAACGGTTGCGCCTTCGTATGCTTTTGCTCGTTTGGTTACTAAGTTGTACACATTGTCTGACCAGTTTTGGATCGTTGTGTAACGGCAATACGCATCTTTTCTTGTAAAGATTTCTACGATGGCGGCATGCAGGCTGTTACTTGAATAAGTAGGTGCCGTACAACCTTCGACATAGTGGATGCTTGCTCCTTCGTCAACGATGATCAGCGTACGTTCGAATTGCCCCGTGTTTTCCGCATTGATCCGGAAGTAAGTTTGTAATGGAACATCGACTTTGACACCTTTTGGCACGTAAATAAAGGTGCCACCTGACCATACGGCTGAATTCAGCGCTGCTAATTTGTTGTCAGTTGGCGGTACAAGTTTTGAAAAGTACTCTTTGAATAATTCAGGGTATTCTTTCAAAGCAGAGTCAGTGTCAGTAAAGACGATCCCTAACTTTTCGAATTCATCTTTCATATTATGGTACACGACTTCTGATTCATATTGTGCGGAAGCACCGGCTAGATAAGCTCGTTCTGCTTCTGGGATACCAATCTTTTCAAATGTATCTTTGATTTTTTCTGGTACGTCTTCCCAGTCACGAGCGGGTTTGTCACTTGGTTTTTGGTAATATTTGATGGCATCGAAATCGATGTCTGAAAGGTCGGGGCCCCATGTTTGCATTGGCATTTTGTTAAATGTTTCTAGAGATTTCAGACGGAATTCAAGCATCCATTCTGGTTCGCCTTTGATTCTTGACATCTCACGGATCACTTCTTCTGTCAAGCCTTCTCCTGTACTGAAAACCGGTTCGACATCATCGTGAAACCCGAATTTATATTCTTCTAATTCTGGTACGCCCATGTTCTCACTCCTCTTCCTTGTGGTAATGATGGAAAGCTGCGGTACCATCGTTTTCCATTGCTTTTCCTAGTGCTTTCCAGGCAAGTGTCGCACATTTGATCCGAGCTGGAAATTTAGCTACACCACCAAGCATAGCAGCATCGCCTAATTGGTCGGGATCTTTGACTTCTTTTCCTTGGACAAGCTGTAGAAAGTCTACAGTTAAATGTTCTGCTTCTTCTATTGATTTTCCGATGACGGCGTCTGTCATCATCGAGGCACTTGCCGTACTGATGGAGCAGCCACTGCCGTCAAAGGCGATATTTTTGATGATTCCGTCTTTTACATCGACTTGCAATTCGATCACATCTCCACATGTGGGGTTGTTCAATTCGATCTTACTTGTCGAGTCAGTCAAGCTTCCACGATGATGCGGATGGGAAGAATGATCCAAGATCACTTGACGGTATAAATTGTCTAATTTAGATAGTCCCATGTTGGAAAAACTCCTTTGTTGCCATGATTGCTTCAACTAAACGGTCGGCGTCTTGCGTTGTGTTGTAGAAATAAAAGCTCGCGCGAGCAGTCGCTGATACTTCAAGGTACTTCAATAGCGGTTGCGCACAATGATGACCTGCTCTGACGGCTACCCCTTCTATGTCTAAAGCTGTCGCGACATCATGGGGATGTAACCCATCCAAATTGAATGCAACGACTCCTGTCCGAAAATTCGGGTCTTGTGGACCATAAACAGTCAATCCATCAATTGCTTGTAATTTTGGCAACACATAAGCGGCTAGTTCTTCTTCATATCGATGGATATTGTCCATGCCGAGTTCTTGCAAATAATCGATTGCATGGCCTAATGCGATAGCACCGGCGATATTTGGTGTCCCTGCTTCGAATTTCCAAGGTAGTTCTTTCCATGTACTGTCGTATAATTCGACAAAATCGATCATTTCGCCACCAAATTCAACAGGTTCCATTTCTTCTAACCATTTTCTTTTACCATATAAAGCACCAATACCTGTTGGTCCGCACATTTTGTGTCCGCTGAAAGCAAAGAAATCACAGTCTAGTGCTTGGACATCAATGGCCATGTGCGGGGCAGATTGAGCACCATCTACTACGATGACCCCGCCGTTTTCATGGACAAGTTCAGCTAATTCTTGAACAGGATTGATGACACCTAAGACATTGGATACATGAGCAATGGAGACGATTTTGGTTTTGTCCGTAATCTTTTTCGCTGCATCCTCCATATCCAGGAAGCCTTCTTCTGTTAGTTCGATATATTTCAAGACAGCACCTGTTCGTTTTGCCAACTGCTGCCACGGGATAACATTAGAATGATGTTCCATGTAAGAGAGCACTATCTCGTCTCCTGCTTTGATATAGCGGTCGCCGAAGCTTCTGGCTACCCAATTCAAGCTTGTCGTCGTACCACGAGTAAACAGCACTTCTGCTGTTTCTTTTGCATGGATGAACGCCCGTACTTTTTCTCTTGCTTGTTCATAATCATGGGTCGCGCGTTCTGCTAACGTATGGACACCGCGATGAACATTGGCGTTATCGTGTTCGTAATAGTGCGCTAATGCCTGGAGTACTTGTTTTGGCTTTTGGGTCGTCGCTGCATTATCCAGATAAACTAAAGGTTCATCATTGACGTCTTGAAATAAGATAGGAAAATCATTGCGTAGCTTTTTAGCATCGATCATCCATTCAACTTCCCTTCGATTACTTCGACTAATTCTTTCCGAACTTGTTCTACAGGGATTGCTGTTAAGACAGAACCGAGGAATCCTCGAATCACTAAGCGCTCTGCTTCTTCTTTATGCAATCCTCGACTCATCAGATAGTACATTTCTTCTGGATCAACTCGTCCTACACTGGCAGCATGTCCAGCAGTTACTTCGTTTTCATCGATCAAAAGAATAGGATTCGCATCACCACGTGCTTTATCAGAAAGCATCAAGACACGACTTTCTTGTTGGGCATCTGCACCTTTTGCCCCTTTCAAGATGTGGCCGATACCATTAAAGGTCAATGTTCCTTTTTCTCGGATCACTCCGTGTTGCAAAATATGCCCGATCGTATGAGGGGCTTTATTGGTTACTCGCGTATCGATTCCTTGGATTTGTCTGCCCGAGCTGATTGCCACGATTTTGACTTCTGCGTGTGCACCTTCTCCTGCTAAATCTGAGTCAAAGTCAGCGATCACATGACCGTCATTCATGACACCAATTGCCCAGTCGACAGAAGCATCTCGTAAAATGTGCCCACGGCGATTCATATAAGAAGTAATATTTTCTCCTAATTGATCTACGGCTGAATATTTGATTTTTGAACCAGCTTTAGCGATGACTTCCACGATGATATTACCTGATGATTTTGCTACTTGTTCTTTGGTTGTCTGGAAACGTTCCAGATAAGAAAATTCACTATGTTCATCTGCCACGATCAACACATGCTTGAAGAAGTGCTCATCGGATGCGCCATCTTGAATGAATAAGGACTCGAGTGGTTCATCGATCACGACATTTTTAGGCACATACAGGAAAATACCGCTGTTCATAAAAGCTACATGGAGTGCAGTCAATTGGTCTTCGTTCATGTTTACTGCTTTTTTCATATAATATTCTTGGACTAGTTCTGGATATTCGATCATTGCAGTGAACAAGTCGGTAAAAATGACTCCTTTTTCTGCTAATTCCACAGGCAGTTGTTCAAAAATCGTCCATGAACCTTGTTGGACAAGCACAGGATTGTCTTTCATTGCATCAAATGCCGGAATCGTGCCTGTTTCACTGATGGTTTGTGTTTCTTTCACATCAAATAACGACCAGCGATGGAATTTCACCCGATCGATATGCGGCAATGGCAGTTCATCTGCTTTCGCTAGTGCGTCTTGACGGAAGGTTCTCATCCAATCAGGTTCGCCTTTACTTAAAGAAAAATCATTTACCGCGTCAAGATAATCGAGCCAGTTTTTTTCTTTCATTCTTGCTCCCCCTTACGCTTCTTCTTCTTTATAGTCGATTCCTAATTCTTTACTGATACCAGCGTAGCCTTCTGCTTCCAGACGTTTAGCTAGGTCAGCATTCCCTGTCATGACTACTCGGCCTTCCATCATGATGTGAACGACATCAGGTGTGATATAGTTCAATAATCGTTGATAGTGGGTGATGATCAATGCACCGAAATTGTCTCCGCGCATTTCATTTACTCCTTTAGCAACGACTTTCAAAGCATCGATATCCAGACCTGAATCGATTTCGTCTAAAATTGCAAATGTTGGTTCTAACATCAACAATTGCAGGATCTCATTCCGTTTCTTTTCTCCGCCAGAAAAACCTTCGTTCAGATAACGTTCAGCCATTTCTTCTGGCATATTTAGTAAAGCCATTTTTTCATCTAACTTTTTCAAAAATGCCATAACAGAAATTTTGTCGTTTTCATCACGTTTCGCATTGATCGCTGCACGCATGAATTCCGCATTCGTGATACCTGGTATCTCACTTGGATATTGCATAGCTAAAAATAAGCCAAGTCGCGCACGTTCATCTACTTCCAAGTCTAAAACATTTTTCCCGTCAAACAAAATTTCGCCTTCTGTTACTTCATAGTTTGGATTGCCCATGATAGCGGCAGATAAGGTAGATTTTCCTGTGCCGTTAGGTCCCATGATGGCATGAATTTCTCCGGTTTTCATTGTTAGGTTTACGCCTTTAAGGATTTCTTTTTCCTCGATCGACACATGTAGATTTTTTATTTCTAAGACAGACATGCATTATACCCCCAAATTCTCTTTCGTTCTCACTCATTTTAGACTAATTGAGAATGAAGCGCAATGACCTTCCTTACTAAAATCAAATATCTTTTATTTATTATTAAACAATTTTGATTTCTAAATTAGAATAGGTATAAAAAAGATGAGAAATAAGCCATTACAGACTTATTTCTCATCTTTTTTGTTCCATACCTTATTTTGCATCAGCCTTTACTGGTTTAACAGAGCCGCCCCATTTGTCTGTGATCCATTCTTGGACTTCTTTGCGGTGAAGCACTTCAATCAGTTTTTTGATTTTGTCACTGTCTTCATCACCTTTACGAGTCGCAATAATATTCACGTAAGGAGAGTTGTCCTTTTCAAGCAATACGGCATCTTCTAATGGATTCAACCCTGCGCCGTAAGCGAAGTTTGCGTTGATTGCAACTAGGTCACCTTCATCATTTTGGTACGTAGAAGCTAAAAGTGATGGGTCGATCGTATGGTTGAACTTCAAGTTCTTAGGGTTTTCTTCAATATCATCGAATGTTGCTGTTTCCAGATCTACTCCATCTTTGACTTTGACTAAGCCAGCATCTTGTAGAATTGTGATGATGCGTCCCCAGTCTGATTCAGAATTTGAAGTAATGATTGTTGCACCATCTTTTAATTCGGAAACATCTTTGACTTTTTTAGAGTACAAGCCCATTGGTTCGATGTGGACAGCACCGGCATTGACAAAGTCATATCCTTTTTCTTTGATTTCTTTGTTCAAATAAGGAATATGCTGGAAGTAATTGGCATCAATGTCGCCTTCTTCCAAAGATTGGTTCGGTAATACATAGTCATCGAATTTGACGATTTCAAGATCGATTCCTTCATCTTTCAATAATGGTTTCACATGTTCCAAAATCTCTGCGTGCGGTGTCGGTGAAGCGCCGACTTTCAATGTCGTGTCGTCTGCTTTATTTGCTGAATCTTTGCTGTCGCTGTTGTTACCGCATGCTGCTAATCCTACAGTCAGCAAAAGCGCTGCTGCAAATCCAAAAATTTTCTTTTTCATATCCTACATCCCCCTATATCCTATTATCTTTTGTCTGTTTTCTTAGTTAAGAAATCACCGATTCCTTGAACGATAAATACGATTAGTAAAATAATTAAAGTCGCAACGAATGTCACTGTCAGATTACCACGCTGGTAGCCTTCCTGCCAAGCAAGACCTCCAAGTCCACCTGCGCCGATCGCGCCGGCCATCGCAGTAAATCCGATCATCGAGATCGTTGTAACTGTTAATCCAGAAATCAATGCGGGAATACTTTCAGGTATCAAGACCTTCCAGATGATTTCCCAGTAACTTGCTCCCATTGCATCTGCTGCTTCCAGTACACCAGGGCTGACTTCACGAAAAGCAATCTCTACTAGACGGGCATAAAATGGTGCTGCGGATAAAACAAGAGCTGGAATGGCTGCTTGCGCACCTAGCATAGTGCCTACGATTGCTTTAGTAAATGGAATGATCAAAACCATCAGGATCATAAATGGCGTTGACCGGAAAATATTACTGATGATCGATACGATTCCATAAATGATTCGAGCATACGGTTTGTTTTTGCGTCCAATAGAGTAAAGGATCAATCCCAAAACTAATCCGATGATCGTCACTAAGACCATTGAGATTAATGTCATATATAGTGTATCAAGGATAGCCTGATTCATCGTTTCCGGGTTGATTTGTTTAAAATCTAGATATGTTTCTGAAAAGCTTTTATCCACGATGGATCACCTCAATTCCTACTCCTTGTTCTTTGATGAACACTTCTGCTTGATCTAATTCTTTGGTTTCACCAGTCATCAAGACAGTCAATGAACCAAAGGAACCTTCTTTCACTTGTTTGATCTTTCCATACACAACGTTGACATCGATGTTATAGCGTCGAATCGCTTGGGAAATGACTGGCTCGTTGGCATTTCTTTCGCTAAAGGTCAAAGTTGCCAAACGGCCGCTTGGATTTTTTTTGATGAGTTCAGCTAATAGTTCTGTCGAATCAGCTTCTGGTTCGATGTCTTGTTGTACAAAGCGTTTGGTTACTTCTTTTTTCGGTTGTCTGAAGACAGTCAATACGTCTCCTTCTTCTACGACTTTCCCCAACTCCATCACAGCGACTTTGTTGCAGATTTTGCGGATCACATTCATTTCATGTGTGATCAAGACGATGGTCAAATTCAATTTCTTATTGATCGCTAACAATAAGTCTAATACTTCTTCTGTTGTTTGCGGGTCCAATGCGCTAGTAGCCTCATCACAAAGCAGGATCTCAGGATCATTTGCCAATGCTCGTGCGATACCGACGCGTTGTTTCTGTCCGCCAGAAAGTTGTGAAGGATATGCTTGTCCGCGTCCTTCTAACCCGACTAAACGCAACAGTTCTTCTGCCCGTTCTTTACGTTTGCTCTTTGGTACGCCAGCTAATTCCAGCGGCAGCTGGATATTTTCAAGTACAGTTCTTGACCATAACAGGTTGAAATGCTGGAAGATCATACCGATTTTCTTTCGGAATGTACGTAATTCTTTGTTTTTTAATTTTGTAATATCTTGATCGTTTACGATCACTTCGCCGCTCGTGGGAAGCTCAAGTCCATTCAGGAGACGGACTAATGTACTTTTTCCTGCGCCAGAATAGCCGACGATTCCATAAATATCCCCTTTTTCAACGTTTAGTGAAACGTCATTGACGGCTTGGATGTTTCCGTTTTTCCCATTGAATGTCTTTTTGACATTCGTTAGTTGGATTAATGACATGCCATTCACATCTTTCTCTTATGATTTTTCAAACAAAAAAGCCTTCGCCCTCTTGCCTTAAGCAAAAGGACGAAAGCTTGAACTTCCGTGTTACCACCTTGATTTACCGTTACTTCGCAATAACAGCCTCTTCCAGTACTTGGACTTAGCTTCTTTCCGTATACTGTCGCGCTGTAACGGGCACTCCCGTAGTAAGTTTGCTTACGCTCGCTTACTCTGCTCTAAGACCATCTTCCATCTCATTTTCGTTACCCATTTTCAGCAAACAGGGCTCTCTTCAAACGTCCGTGACATGTACTCTTCTTTTCAAAGCTTTCTCGTTTCATATAGGATTGCTTATGATTATAGCAACTGGAAGAATCAGTGTCAACTTTTTTCAAGTGATTTTCTGATTTTATAATTCGTCAAATTCTTTTGGATCAACATCTTTGAAACTTAAGATCCACGCATTCATTTCATCTGAATCATTCAAGATATTGATATCTTCACCGATTTTATCATTAACAGAAGAAACTGTACCCGTTAGCGGGCTGGCAAATTCATTGACCGCTTTTTCCGCTTCAACTTCGATCAGAGGTTCATCTTTTTTTAGCGATTGTCCTGCTTTTGGCAGATTGGCAAACGTGATGTCTCCAAGTTCTTCTTGCGCTTCATTTGTCAAACCAACACAGTATTCTTTTCCATTAAATAAGATCCAAAGGTTGTCCTTTTTCTTCAAATGCTTGCCTGCCATTTTATATCAGTTCTCCTTCATAAATTTTTTCATTGAATCCAATTGCAACAAGCTGGTCCTCTCGTACGATCAGCGGCCGCTTGATCAGCATGCCATCTGTCGATAAGACTTGGCTTGCTTTTGAAGTCGTAAACTCGCCTACTTGATCTTTCAGTCCAAGTTCCCGATATTTCATCCCGCTTGTGTTGAACAGGCGACGGATTGGTACTTGACTCGTTTCTAGCCAAGTCTCAATCGTTGAGGCCTTCGGTACTTCTTTGATCATATCAACAGTTTGATAACTAACGCCATGCTGGTCTAACCACGCTTTGGCTTTTTTGCATGTTGAACATTTCGGGTACCAGTAAAAGGTGTACAATTTTCTTACCTCCTTGAAGATCTTGCAGGTGCTTCATTTTGGTATCTCATCGATAATATCAACCCGATACCGATCATGTTCCCTAAAATCGAAGATCCTCCTTGGCTAATGAAAGGCAATGGGATCCCTGTTAAAGGAAGTAATCCGATATTTGCTCCAATATTCTCAAAGACATGGAACAGCAGCATCATGATCAAACCGCTTGCGATATAGGCGTAAAATTCATTATTCGTATCGAAACACACCCGAATCATACGATAGATTAAAATAAAATACAAGAAAATGACGAATGCACCACCGATAAAGCCGAAGTTTTCACCGATAACGGTAAAAATCATATCGGACTCACGAACAGGCACATAAATATTGCTTACGTTGAATCCTTTACCAAACAAGCCACCGGTACCAATTGCCAAAAGTCCTTGGGCCGGCTGATAACTCATTCCTGACGTATCATGGAAAGGGTCCAGCCATGAATCAATACGTGCAAACTGATAAGATTTGAAGCCAACTTTGTAAAGCAAGTCTCTTCCGCCTTCAGTCGTAACCAAGAAGATCGTTCCTGCTCCAACGACTACTGCCAAGATTACTACAGGTGCGATGATGCGCCAAGAGATTCCAGACATCAAGAAAATCCCGCCAAAGATCGCAAGAAAGACAAGCATCGTTCCAAAGTCATCTTGGGCCATGATCAATGCTAAAACCGGTATTGTCACGATCAAGAGCTTCCCAATCAGCCAAAAGTCCGATTTCATCGTCCGTTCTTTTACTTGCGTATTATGTTTAGTTACGATCAGTGCCATCATCAAGATGTACGCAATCTTCATCAACTCTGCTGGCTGGAAAGTAAACGCACCGAATCGAAACCAGTTTTTAGACCCTGTTGAAGCAGCTAAATTCTGATCATAGAATTTGAGCAAGAGTCCCATTACCACTAACCCCAAACCATAAAGGTAAGGAGTCAGTTTCCAGATCCATTTGGAATTCAAATGCATGATGACAACGATTGCTGCCGCTCCAACTAAATACCACACAACTTGCATCCCTACGCCTTTCAAGACTGCTGGATTGTTCGGATCATGGCTAAGTGCTACATATAATGAGAGCAGACCAATCAAACATAACAGAAAGACTGGTAAAATCACGCCATAATCAATACGATTATCGTTCGAACCTTTTAATTTTTTTTCCATGTTTCATCCCTTTTCTTAAAAACCATACTGCTGATTATTATAGCGGTCCAGTTAGATAATGGAAAGTCTTTCCATAGACATTTGGGAAAAATTAACTTTCCGTTTGTGCAGTTGCTTGAGCAAATGCAGTACAAAAGCCTACTGCTTATCTTTAGTGTATCATAGAACTTTTTTTGATACATGCAATTATCTACCAGCTGAGATTCTCCTCGCTGTGAGAAGTTTCTGTGCTTTCATTGTATCGAAGGATCTCTTCGGCAATCTCTAGCAGCTGATCAGAAACCAGATTGGTTCGTTGGATGAAATAAAAATACCGATGGAAATTCAACGGAGTCATTGGCACATTTTCTGGAACAGAGCGCTTAGACAAAATCGAGCGACCGATTCCTTCCTTCAGCAACGCAACAATTACATCGTTACTTTTCACGATCATCTTCTTATCTTGGATATTCATCTCTTCAAAATAACGCTGCGTGTAATGAAAAACACCAGAGTTTGCTTCTCTTACAAGCCACAATTTGCTTTTTGGGTCCCCAGCGATGACTAGCTGGTCTTCCATCAAAGAGTATCTTTGTACGCCGGAAGTCTCTAATGGCTTTTCGATAAAACCAAAATCGGATTCATGTTTCGCTACTTGTTCTAATGATTCATGAGAATTCGCGATTTCGATCTCAAAATGCACTTTAGGAAACCTTTTGATCAGATGTTTCATCAACTGAGGCAAAAGATAGACAGCAAAGGTGTGGGAAGCAACGATCCGACATACTTCTTCTTCATTTTGTTCATTGAGCAATTTTTGCTGAGTTTCTTCCCATTCTTCTAACAAAACCAGTGTCCGTTCATATAATAAGTCGGCTTGCTTAGTTGGAAGCATCTCTTTTCTTCCGTTACGTTGAAAAAGATCGATATTCAATTCCCGCTCCAACTGTTTGATTTGATTCGAGACTGCTGGTTGAGATAAAAACAGTACTTCTGCTGCTCTGGAAAAATTTCTTGTTTCATATACTGCTCGAAAAGTCGTTAATAACTTAAACATGGCACCACTTCCATAACTTTTTATGATAATTACTATAAAAACTATTTGATTTAAATATACAAAAAACCATCTATAATAGAAATGTACAACAAAACAGTTGCTGATCCAACTAGTAACTTAGATGAAGACAATCAGCTGTCTGCTTGCTCGTAATCATACATTCCTATTCATTTTACAATGTATTCGTTCATCTTGGTACTAAAATCTATTAAATAAAAAGGAGAATATTATATATGAAGAACTTTTTGAAAATTATTCCGATCCCGATCTGCGGGTTGATCCTTGGGTTAGCTTCCCTTGGAAATCTGTTTAAAGACTATCACCATGTTGCTTTAGGCAATCTAACTGGCGGTATCTCTATGATTCTTATGATATTCATTTTTGTTAAATTGTTTATCTTATTCGAACACACGAAACAAACGTTGCATGATCCAATCATCGCCTCCGTTTCACCAACTTTTACGATGTCACTCATGGTTATTTGTACTTATTTTGTTTCATATGAAAGTATTGCACCAATTGTCAAATTCATTTGGCTGTGCGCTGTTATCTTCCAAGTGATCCTTGTCTTTTATTTCAATTATCACCATGTTATCAAAGCTGATCTTTCAATTGAAGCAATTTATCCAAGCTGGTTTATCATTTACGTTGGATTTGGGGTCATCACTGTAACTGCCGGGAACTTCTTCCCGCTTATTGGAAAAATTTTCTTTTGGATTTCATTGATCTGCTATGCGTTCTTATTGCCGATCATCATCAAACGTGTCTTTTTCGTAAGAAATATGGCTCATCCGACACGTCCGCTGATTACGATCGTTGCAGCACCTGGTTCTCTTTGCCTAACAGGTTATCTTAAAAACTTTGCTGAACCTAATTTTTATCTTGTCGTAGCATTGTTCGCTTTATCTCAAGTATTGTATTTCGTTGTGCTGTCTATGCTTCCACGTTTGTTCAAGCTTCGTTTTTATCCAAGCTATGCAGCCTTTACATTCCCGCTTGTTATCTCTGCAACAGCTATATTTACTACTGTTCATTACTTCAACAGTTTAGGTATCTATAGTAGCGTATTGAATTTCTTAAAAGTTGCGGAATGTCTGTTTGCAAGTGTAGTTGTCTTCTACGTTCTTGCACATTACGTACGTTTCTTAATTAAAGAACATAGCAAACATGGAAAATTTGTTTCTAAAAAAATCGCTTAATAATCGATTCAATAGGTTGTGAAAAAGCTGTTCTGCATCAAGTAATAAGAACGGCCAAACAAAAACAGCTGTTCATGTTTTTGAATTGGTTGGACTTATTACCGCAGATGCAAGCTTTTGAACACCGTTTACCAAGAGGTCGTAGAAGAAGTGGTCAGCTTCAAGAAATAAGAAGGAATTTACGAAAATTGCTTCTCAAATTTTTGTGAAATTTCGGCTTATTTCCGAAGAAGCTACTTCTGGAACACCGTTTACCAAGAGGTCGTGAAAAAGCCGCTTAGTTTCGAGTATTAAGAAAAATTTTGTGAAAATGGCTTTCCACATTTTTGCATAAATTTGGCTTAATACCGAGAAACTGGCTTTTGAACACCGTTTATTCGAAACAAGAGGTCGTGACAAGACTTTTGTCACGACCTCTTGTTCTTTTGTCAAAATACTGGTTTAGTGCTACTATGTTCGAGTATGCTTTTAGTATTTATTGACGAAAGGAACCGATCAAATGAAATCATTGTCACATCCAATAAAATCTGTAAAGGATTCAGCGGTCCGCGAAATCTTACCCGGTTTACTGCTTTCTTTTGCCATCGCTGCCTTCAGCAGGCTTCTTGCTATTTATCTGCCACAGTTAGGTGGAGCGACTATTGCTATTTTATTGGGTATTTTATTAGGAAATACTTTTTTTAAACAGCCTGTTCTAGCAATCGGCACAAAATTTGCTGAAAGCAAACTATTAGAATTCTCTGTTTTTTTACTAGGTGCAACTGTCACAGCTCAAACGATTGCTCAAATTGGTGTAAAAGGAATTGTTTTTGTGTTACTGCAAATGTCAGTCACTATTATCGGTGCTTACTTGATTGGTAAAAAACTGCAATTCAGCGATACTTCTTCTTTGATGATGGCTGGAGGAAACGCTGTTTGTGGTTCTTCTGCTATTGCTTCGATCGCCCCTTCCATCCATGCGAAAGAGGAAGAAAAAGGACAGATCATCACACTAGTCAATCTACTGGGTACTGTGATGATGTTGACTCTCCCTTTTCTTGGATTACAGTTGTTTGGTGGAAATCTCATTGAAAAAAGTGCACTTTTGGGTGGTACACTCCAATCTGTTGGTCAAGTAGTCGCTGGGGCAAGCTTACTTGACAATTCTGTTGTCGAATTCGCCATGCTATTTAAGATTCTACGTATTATGATGCTCGTTGTTGTTGTCTATCTGTTTGAAAAATTCATGCACAAGAAACAACCAGCTCTGTTTGAAACGCCAACTGATACGCAGAAAAAACGAAAATTACCGCTTCCTTGGTATGTATTAGGGTTTGTGATCTTTTGTTTGGTCAACAGCTTGTTTTCTTTACCTGTAGTTATTGACCAATCGGCACATTTTATCAGCAGCTGGTTTGAAATCACTGCTTTAGCGGCAATTGGTCTGCGTTTAGACTTTGCAAAATTCATGAAAGAAGGTACACGCTTCTTATCTTATGGATTAGCTGTCGGGCTTCTCCAAACAGTGATGGCTTTACTATTTATTTGGCTGATCAAAGTTTAGAATGAACATGAAAAAACAGTTGTGATTCTCGCATGGAACAATGTCCGAATCACAACTGTTTTTAATTTTGCAGATATCCTTCTAACAACAACAATTGGCGTTTGATTTCAACCCCATCTATTGCGTTTCCCATATATCCTGTCAGTTTTCCATTTTGCCCGATCACTCGATGACAAGGAATAACGATTGGCAATGGATTGGTTCGATTTGCCTGCCCAATCGCTCGCACAGCTTTCGGACTATCAACAGCAACGGCTACTTCTTTATACGTTCGGATTTCTCCATAAGGAATGGTCGACAAAGCTTTCCAGACATTTTGCTGAAAAGGCGTACCTCTCTTTATAGATAAAGGAACATCAAATTCTTTTCTTTTTCCCGCAAAATATTCTTCAAACTGTTCTTGTGTGCGCGTTAAAATTTGCTGATTCGCTGATTCGCTTTCTGAAATTGGCTGAAAAGATACAGCAGTCAATCCGGATTCATCTGCATCTAACCATAAAAAGCCGATAGGTGTGTGTATTTTCATTTTGTTTGCTCCTAGTCAATAGACTGGAACTTCCTCCCTTTTCTCTATCCAAAACTACTTGCCAACTAATAAAAATTGTTCTTAAAAGTTTGATAAACCGAGGAAACATGGTAAACTAAATACGTTAGTTTACAAAAAGAATACCTGTTCTTTTACGTAAAATCAAATTTTAAAGGTGTTATTTAAGGTTTATTAAATTTTGAATGTAAACCATATATAAACATACGATTGAAAGGATAGAAACGATGAAAGTATCAATTGTTGTCCCATGTTTTAATGAAGAAAAAACTGTTCCTCTTTTTTTTGATGAGGTTGAAAAATTCAAAGGTGCCCATGAGTTCGAATATTTGTTTATTGACGACGGATCAAAAGACGGTACGTTAGCAGCAATCAAGAAGCTAGCCTCAGCTTATCCTTATGTCCGCTTTGTCTCATTTTCCAGAAATTTTGGGAAAGAAGCGGCTCTATACGCTGGATTGCAAGCTTCTACAGGTGATTTAGTGACCGTGATGGATGTTGATCTGCAAGATCCGCCCGAACTGCTTCCTGAGATGATCAACCGGATCACTACTTCTGATATCGATTGTGTCGGCACCCGGCGTTCGACTCGTGAAGGCGAGCCTGCGATACGCAGTTTCTTTGCGAAAAAATTCTACCAGTTGATCAATAAAATCAGCGATACAGAAATGGTCGATGGCGCTCGTGATTTCCGCTTGATGACTCGTCAAATGGTGGATGCCGTCCTAGAATTAACAGAATACAACCGATTTTCAAAAGGATTATTTAGCTGGGTCGGGTTTAAAACAGAATATATTTCTTATGAAAACCGCGAACGTGTGGCTGGCGAAACATCTTGGTCCTTCTGGAAATTATTCAACTACTCGATTGATGGTATCGTGAACTTCTCGGATGCACCGTTAACGATTGCTTCATTTATCGGCGCTTTGTCTTGTGTCGGTTCTGGTATTGCAATTTTGTTCATTATTTTGCGGGCATTGTTGTTTGGTGATCCTACATCAGGATGGCCTTCCATGGTCTCGATCTTCCTGTTCATTGGTGGAATCCAATTGCTATGTCTTGGAATCATCGGGAAATATATCGGGAAAATCTTCTTAGAAACGAAACAGCGTCCTGTTTATATCATAAGAGAAACAGAAAAAGTGAAGCCAAATGAATTGAAGCCTCACCAATAATATACGTCAAATGAAGTAAACATTTTTTTAAATGAAAAAGGACTGTGACAAAAGTCTTG
>NZ_JAKZIW010000043.1:0-17632 GCF_031143325.1 Enterococcus sp. FR204
AAATAAGAAACAAAAATAATAAAAAAAGAAAAGATAAATTTTTTACTACTGTATACTAACTTTGTTATCGCATCTAACAAGTAACTCGAATAATACCAATACAACCTTCTCCAAAGATGCGATGACATACGTTCTAACCCACCGACTATTGATGTTCTGTACCACCCTTACAGAACCAAAAAAGCCACTACCAAATATTTGGTAGTGGCTTTTTTTGCTTTATGGATTTTTCGCTTTTTATGTTATGGTGCTATTCTTTGATTTCAGAAATAGTATGTCGAACTTTAGCGATAGAACGACGTGATTCTTTTTCGTTGTAAAACATCAAAATCACATATAGAGAGTCCAAAATGCTTAGTTGAGAAATACGGGAAGCTAAAGCTTCAGATCGGAATTCTGTTTCTTCAGAAATAGAAATAAAAACGACATCGCCAAGTTTAGCAAGGGAAGAATTAGCTTGGCTAGTAATAACGATTGTTTTTGCTCCAGTTTTTCTTACGGTTTCAGCAATATGGATTGTTTCTTTTGATTGCCCTGTGTGAGAAATCAAAACAGCACAGTCTTTTTCCGTCAATAAAGAAGCTTCCATCAATTGAATATGGTAATCCGTGCTGTGAGAAGTTGCGATAGGGGAACGCAAAAATTTATGATAAGCGTCAGTTGCTACAATCTCTGAACCGCCAACACCGAAAAAATAGACACGTTTAGATTCATTGATAATAGTAGCCGCTTTTTTTAGATCTTTTTGTTGTAACAACTTTTTTGTGTCATTTAAAGTTGAAATACTGGACTCGAACACCTTTTGCGCCATAGTGAGCTCAGTATCTGTTTTCTGAATATTTTCGTGGATAGAAATAGCAGATAGATCATTTTCTTGGATCAACATCGCCATTTTGAAATCTTTAAATCCATTATAACCAAGTTTTTTTGTAAATTGAAAAAAAGTAGAGTCAGCAATACCTAGTTCACTTGCTAAATTGCTAATAGGACTATGACTTACTTTGCTTGGATTTTCTAAAATATAATCGGCGATAGCCTGTTCTTTTGGGCTGAAGTCGTTGTACATTGTTTTGATTTGTAGTCTTATGGAGACGCTCATGAGAATTCCTCCTTTTCATAATAAGATTATCATTTTTTCCGTTCTCATTAATGTTAAAGATACAAGGAGAGTAGGAAAAAATCAAACGAAAAACATTTTTGTAAAATCTATTTACAAAAAAATATTTTTTTGTATAATGAGGGTATAAGAAATGGAGGCGCTATCATGGAAATTGGTGTAATTGGTTTGGGAAAAATGGGATTGAATTTAGCTTTAAACTTAAAAGAGCACCATCATAAAGTACAAGGACTCGACATTTCAAGTACAGCTGTTAGTCAGGCAAGAGAAAGTGGCGTTCCTGCTTATCAAGAGATCTCTGAATTTCTAGCTACTTTTGAGCAGAAAAAAATCATCTGGTTAATGCTTCCTGCTGGAGAGATAACCGAAAACATGTTAAGAAAACTTTTTCCAAAACTCGGATCAGGAGACATTGTTATTGAAGGCGGAAACTCTTATTATAAGGATTCAATCCGTCGAGCAGAAGAGTTTCAGAAAAATGAAATCTGTTACTTGGATTGTGGGACTTCTGGGGGAATCGAAGGAGCACGTCATCAAGCTTGCTTAATGATTGGAGGAGATAAAGAAACTTTTCTATCCGTGGAACAATTATTCAAAGATGTAGCAATCGAAAGAGGATATCTATATGCTGGTGCATCCGGAAGCGGACACTTCTTGAAAATGATCCATAATGGAATCGAATATGGAATGATGCAAGCAATCGGTGAAGGATTCCAACTTGTACAAAAAAGTGAGTATGCTTTTGATTTGGAACAAGTCGCACGTGTTTGGAATCATGGCTCGGTGATTCGTGGCTGGCTAATGGAGATTATGGAAGATAAGTTAAAAGAACATCCCGATTTGAACAATTATCGGGGGATCGTTTCTGCCTCAGGTGAAGCAAAATGGACGGTTGAAACAGCGCTAGAAATGGCTATTCCAGTTCCAGTAATTGCAACTAGTTTGTTCATGAGGAATCTTTCACAGGAAGAAGATAGTTTTTCAGCAAAAGTAGTTTCAGCACTAAGAAATGGGTTTGGCGGACATGAAATAGTTGAAAAGGGTGAGTAAAATGCCAGATTATCATATAGCAATCGTTAATTCCAGCAGTTTCGGAAGAGTTTTTCCACAGCACTTGGAAAGATTAAAGTCGGTTGGAGACGTTCATTTCTTTACTGTCGATCAAGAGATTCCAGGAAAAGAACTAGCGGAGCTACTTAAAGGATTCAATATCATTATTGCAAGTGTTACGCCATTTTTTCGACGAGATTTTTTTGAAAACAAAGATGAACTGCTATTGATTTCCCGACATGGTATTGGTTACAACAATATTGATTTAAAAGCAGCAAAAGAACACCAGACAATCGTATCTATCATACCTGCTTTAGTTGAACGAAATGCTGTAGCAGAAAATAATATAACTAATTTGTTGTCCATGCTTCGACGCACGACACAAGCACAAGCAAGAGTCAAGGACGATCGATGGGAAGATCGGGCGGAGTTCGTCGGTAGGACGCTGTTTAACAAAACAGTTGGTGTGATTGGTGCAGGAAATACCGGAAGCGGAGTAATCGAAATTTTGCGTAACGGTTTTCGCTGTGATGTTCTAGCTTATGATCCTTACAAATCAGATTTATACATCGAAAGCTTTGGTGCAAAAAAAGTAGAACTTCAAGAATTACTGGAACATTCAGATATCATTTGTTTATGTGCGAATTTGACAGAAGAGAACTATCACATGATTTCTGCTAAAGAAGTCGATCAGATGAAAGAAAATGTTTATCTATCTAATAGTGCAAGAGGCGCTCTAGTTGATGAAGAAGCGATGATTAATGGTCTGAAAAGCGGAAAGATCGCAGGATATGCCACAGATGTTTTAGAAGAAGAACCGGGACGTCAAGATCATCCGTATTTAGCGTTTGAACAAGTAGTGATTACGCCACATATATCGGCCTACACAAGGGAATGTTTAGAAGCCATGGGTGAAAAATGTGTCAGAGATGTCGAACAGATCAGTCAGCGCCTTCTTCCTGAACGTTCTGTCCAGACAAAGAGCAACTATATAAAAGGATGATGAAGAAAATGGTGAACGGTTTAAAAGTGAAAACAGGCCCTCAATTTTATTTATATGAAGAAGGTGGTATTTCAAAAGTTTCTGATCTCTTGAAATCATACGGCGCGAAAAGAGTACTGGTCACCCATGGAACGGTATCATGGGAAAAGGCGCTACCTAAATTAGTATTTTTGAATGACGAAACGATTCAATTTTTTTATCATCGTTATTCTGGAGAATGTAGTTATGCTGAAGCCAGACGAATAGCTACAATCATCAAAAAAAATGAAATCGATTTCGTAGTTGGCGTTGGCGGAGGAAAACTGACTGATCTAGTGGGTTATAGTGCCAATCTTGCAAGAATCGATTTCGGCGTCATCCCTACTTTAGCTAGTAATTGTGCTCCATGGACACCTCTTGCTGTCATGTATAAGGAGAATGGACAAGCAGAAGGGAAAACAGAACACTTTTACAGACAAGCTGCTTTTTTTATAACAGATCCCCAATTAGTGATTGATTCCCCTGTTCCATATTTCATTGCCGGGTTAGCAGATACACTAGCAAAATGGTATGAATCTGAGCTCATCTTAGAACAAGATTTTTTGCAAGATGAATCATTTTTGAAGCTAGCACAAGATACTGCGAAGATCTGCAAAGAAGAGATTTTGAATCATTCTGCTAAAGCAATCCAAGATATGGCACAAAGAAAACTGACATCGGAGTTCAAACAGCTTTCAGAGATTATCTTTGCTGTTGCTGGTTTAGTTGGAGGATTAGGTGATAAATACGCAAGAAATGCGGCTGCACATGCTATGCATGACGCTATCAGTAAATATATTCCGGAAAGCCATCGTTTTCTACATGGAGAAAAAGTAGCGTATGGGATTTTCTATCAACTGGCACTAGAAGGTCGCTGGGAAAAAATAGACGAGTTATATCCTTTGTATCAGGAATTAGAACTGCCGGTTTCTCTAGAACAAATGGGATTATTTCCGAAAGATAAACAGATAATAGATAAAATGGCTGAATTTATTGATTCGAAAGAGAAAGTGCATTTGATTCCTATAGAGGTAACACAGAAATCACTGATACAGTCAATGATGGAACTGGAAGGTTATATCAGAAAGATCTGAAGGAGGAGGACACATGGAAACATTAAGTGTAGTACAAAGTTTGTTGATTGCTTTATGGGTAGCCGCGGTCATGTCCCGCTGGTTAGGTGGAGGAGCCACGTTGACCTTACGTTTTTCTCCTTTGATGACTGGATTAGTCGTCGGGTTGATCATGGGGGAAGTTGCACAAGCGATGATTGTTACAGCCGCTTTGCAAATGATTTATATGGGGGTTTTTTCTCCAGGAGGATCAATGCCAGCTGAACCATCTATTGCAGCAGCTATTGCAGTACCAGTCGCATTATTAGGGAATCTTTCACCAGAAGCAGCGATTGCCGTTGCGGTGCCAGTCGGATTGCTCGGAAGTTATTTGTATCAGTTTCGTTTTTTCATCAATACTTTTTTAGGTAAATATACAGACAAAGCTGTAGAAGATTTGAATACAAAAGCTATGGCTCGTTCGATTATTCTTTACCCAACACTTGCCTCATTTTTATTATTCGTTCCGCTTGTTTTCATTGCTTTATATTTAGGGGCGCCATTGATCGCTGATGTAATCAAAGCTTTAGAGGGAACAGTCGTTATCCACATTCTTGAAGTAGTAGGTGGAGGGTTAGCGGCAATCGGTATCGCGACAACTGTATACGTTATCGGTCGAAAAGATTATCTGGTCTTTTTCTTCCTTGCTTATTTTATGAGTGTTGTTTTGAAATCTTTAGATATTACGATGGTTACTTATGCCATTTTTGGGATTATTATCGCTTTGATCTTTGTCCAGTCGCAAAAAGGGAAACAAGTACAGCCTGCCACAAGCAATAACAATTCAGCATCTTTTGATGACGAAGATGACTATGATGACGGATTTTAATTTAGGAGGAATGGAAAATGGCTGAAATAATGGATAATCAAACAGGTGCTCCTGAAGAAATCACGAAAAAAGATGTAACAAAAGCCTATCTGAGATGGCATTTTGCAAACGAAATTCCTCACTCTTTTGAACGTTACTTGGCGCCATCACTACTATACGGAATGATGCCAATCTTGAAAAAACTTTATAAAGATGAAGACTCTTTAAAAGCAGCATACAAACGGCAGTTACTGTTCTTCAACACTCAATTAAGCTGGGGTGGCGGTGTGATCACTGGCCTAATGTCTTCTATGGAACAACAAAGAGCAGAAGAAGAGTATGAAGAAAAAGAGATCTTGATGCAGGATGACTTAATGTATAACACGAAAGCGGGATTGATGGGGGCACTAGCAGGAATTGGGGATGCGATCGATTCAGGAACCGTCCAATATATTTTTATCGCAATCGCGGTACCTTGGGCACAACAGGGAAGTCCTTTAGGCGCACTTTTTCCTTTTATCTGCTTTGGGTTGTATCAGGTTTTACTAGGGGTATTTTTCGCAAGACAAGCTTTCACTATGGGCCGTAATGCTACAGGTCTGATGCAAAACACTGGTGTTCAGACAGCGATTGAAATGCTATCAGTTTTAGGGTTGTTTATGATGGGGGTGCTTGCGGGAAACTATGTAAAAGTAGAATCTTCATTGAAATTTGCGATATCCGGACGTGAGTTTGTTATCCAGGAAATTCTTGATCAAATCGTGCCAGGGATATTACCTTTAGCTGTCGTAATGGGTGTGTACTTGTTCTATACGAAAAAAGGATTGAAAGTCACACAAGCATTATTATGGCTGACTGGAATATTAATTGTGCTAGCAGGAATCGGTATTTTATAAAAAGAAGGGAACGTGAATAAGATGGGTGTAGTCAATTTAGCGCGTGTAGATGAGCGTTTGATCCATGGACAAGTAATGGTAACGTTATCTCAAAAAAGTGGAGTGAATTCCATTTTTGTTGTAGACGAAGTTGTAGCAAAAGATAAATTTATGAGAGATCTTTACAAAAATGCAGGAAGCCGTACAGGACAAAAAACAATTGTCATTACACCAGAGAAAGCTAAATTCTATTGGGATGAATATCAATTTAAAGAATACAATTGTATTTTGATCGCAAAAACAGTCCAAACGATTTACGACTTAGTAAAACACGGAATCCCCATGGAAGAATTGAACATCGGAGGAATTGCTCAAAAAAATCCTGATACAGATCTTTTAGTGACAAAATCTGTCTATTTAAATAAATCAGATGCTAAAAAATTGAAAGAAATGAATGAACAATATGGCGTAAAGAATATTTATTTTCAAGCCACTCCATCTGCACCTAAAACAGGATTAAAAGATGTATTAAACAAGTTTGATTTGTCATAAACAAATGCTTAGAAAAAAGATAAAGAGGGCGAAAAAATGAAGAAGAACGAGCTGTTTCGTGATTGGGAATTTCGTTATCGCTATATTTACCGTAAGCGCCGTACAAAAAAGAGTAAACAGCGTTTTCTTTCAGCGTTAGTATCAGATATTTACAGTATGAGAACAGATGTGACAGTCATTGCTTACGATACGCTAGCCTACCGATCAAAAAATATTTATGTTGGAGATATCGAAAAAGCAGAGAAAGTTATCTGTACTTATTACGATACACCCATTCATGCATTAGGAAGTTATTTCATGTTTGATTGGAAAGACCAAAGGAAAAAAGCAATCTACTCTATATTATTGTCCTTCATTTTGTTGTTCAGTTTAGGTTGGTGGGGAATGATGATATATAACAAAAATCCTCATCACGTATTCGATCTGCTATCCGTACAAACAGGTATCACTGTACTAGCATTTGGGAGCTACTTTTTCTTATTGGGAAAAGCAGCGCGCGGATGGTCTAGCAGACAAACTTTTATTCGAAATACTTCATCCATATTAACGATGCTAGAAATGATCCGTACGATTGATGATCCGAGTGTAGCGTATGCGTTTGTTGATGAAGGCTGTTATGGAGAAAAGGGCTTAGACAGCGTGAGATCGGGTATGAAAAAAGAGGCTATTCTTTTTTATCTAGACTCTGTTGGGGCAGATACACCGCTACAGTTTTCGGGAAATTATTTTTCAAATAAAGAACAGTGGCTGAAACAAGTTGATAAGTTGAAAGAAAAAAACGTCAATTATATTTTTAGCGCAAGAAAAAAGCAAGCGCAGTTCTTCTATTTGACCAAAACAGATTTACGAGGGAAAACATTTAATTGGCAAAATGCCAATCAGATTATTGCTCTTTTTCGATAAGTGAAAAGTGCAAAATAAGGAGTGAGAAGACTAATGTTGGAAATCATGATCGTTACACATGGTAAATTAAGCGAAGGACTGAAAGATGCGGCGGAAGTAATCGTCGGAACATCAAGCCATATTGAAACAGTGTGCTTAGAGTCTGGAGAAGACATCCAAACATTCGGAGAGAGGGTCAAAGAAAAATTAACTATGATCAACACAGCAGAACCCATGCTAGTATTTGTTGATCTAATTAGCGCAAGTCCGTACAATCAAGCGCTCTTGGCAGTCAATGAACTGACTGAAGAAAAGAAAGCAGCCACTTATGTCATAGGGGGCGTGAATCTGCCAATGTTGTTAGAAGCAATCAATCATCAGATGCTTCACACACCGATAGAAGAAGCGGTGGAACAAATTGTCAAACAAGGAAAAGATAATTTAACTGTTTGGCATGCTTCAGCGGAAGAAAAAAAATTAGATGAGGACGATTTTTAGAAGGAAGGCTGAAAAGATGAAGTGGGGATTTAGATGGTATGGTGAAAAAGGGGATTCGATCCCATTAAAATATGTTCGCCAAATACCGGGAATAAATGGGATAATTGGAACTTTGCTGACTAAAATGCCTGGAGATGTTTGGGAGATTTCAGAAATTGAGGAGTTGAAAGCATCTGTTGAGAGCCAAGGACTGGAACTGCTTGGAATTGAAAGTGTAGCGATCCACGATGCAATCAAGGCAGGGACAGATGAACGAGATTACTATATTGATAACTATATACGAACAATCAAAAACTTGTCTCGATGTGGGGTTCGATTGATTTGTTATAGCTTCAAACCAATTTTTGGATGGGCGAAAACTGATTTGTTTAATGAAAACAACGATGGAAGCTATTCTCTTTTATACGATCAGAAAATCGTCGATCAGATGGAGCCAGGAGAAATGTATCAATTGATACACAGCCAGTCAAAGGGATTCAAATTGCCGGGTTGGGAAGAAGAACGGTTGAAAAAATTCGCTCAGCTGGAAAAACTGTATGAAGGAATGACCGAAGAAGAATTATTTGAAAATCTGACTTATTTTTTAGAAAAAGTGATTCCAGTGTGCGAAAAAGCAGATGTAAAAATGGCTATCCATCCAGATGATCCGCCATGGGAACTTTTTGGTTTTCCTAGAGTGACGAAAAATCTTGGCGACTTGAAGAAAATTCTAAATGCAGTAGATTCTCCATATAATGGACTAACGCTGTGCACAGGATCTTTAGGGGCAAATCCGGAAAACGATTTAGTTGAAATCATCCATGAGGTAGGTTCGCGCATCCATTTTGTCCACTTCAGAAACGTGGAGTTTTTAGGAGAAAGAAAGTTCAAAGAAACGGCACATCCCTCTACAGAAGGCTCCCTTGATATGTATCATATTATGAAAGCGTTGGTGCAAGAAGGGTTTGAGGGGCCTATACGCCCTGATCATGGTAGAACCGTGTGGGGTGAAGTGGCTATGCCTGGGTATGGCCTGTATGATCGTGCAATGGGACTCACTTACATGCAAGGTCTATATGAGGCGATAAGTAAGGAAAAACCACTGGGAGAGCATTATGAATAAAATCAAGCTCTTCATCTTTGATATGGATGGCCTTTTATTAGAAACTGGACGTTTAGCTTATCGTGCTTATGTAAAATCAGCACAAAAGTATGATTATGAAATGCGTAAGGAAGTCTATTATTTACTAACTGGCCAAACAGAAACGGCGATAAGAGAACAAATGGGCATTTTGTACGGAGAAGATGTTCCATATATCAAATGGCGAGAAGCAATCAATCAATATAAAGAAAAAATCGTGAAAGAAGATAAGAGAGTATATACGAAAAAAGGAGCAGAAGAAATTTTATCTTTTGCAAAAGAAAGAGGAATCCATACAATCGTGGCTTCGTCTAATACACGGGTAAAAGTAGAAATGTATTTAAAAATGGAAAATCTATATGCCTTGTTTGATCAAATCATTTCAGGGGATGATGTAAAAAAAGGGAAGCCGGAACCAGAGATCTTTTTGAAAGCTTGTTCAAAAATGAATATTCCTCCAAGTGAAGCACTTGTATTTGAAGACTCGATTGCAGGGATCGAAGCAGCAAGGCGAGCGGGCATTTTGTCTTTTCTCTTAAAAGATCATTTGATAGGGTTGACCGATCATAATGGGAAGCATAAGTTGAAAGTAGATGTAAGTTTATATGAATCCAATAAAGCAGACTATGAATTTTATGACTTGCATCAAGCAAAACGATTTTTAGAAAGTAAAGGGTTGTATCTCTAATAAAGAGGACTATTTTCTAGTCCTCTTTATTTATTGTCCTGCACGACTGAGGGAACAGATGAAAAAGAAGTAATTTTTTATTTTGAAGTATCTACCTTATTTGTAGTGAACAATTTAGAACAAACACAAAACGCATCTACTGTTATCTACCAGTAGATGCGTTTAAAGAGAAGAACGAGAATCGTCCATATGAGGGTTTCCACTCCTTATGCAGATTTTTTTAATTCTTGCACTGCTTGTTCGATCGTAACACCTGTCGCTACATGATTGGTATTTTCTTTGTCAAAAACGACAAATAGATTCAAATCTGTATCCAAGGTTACTCGATATTGTATATCTTTGTTATAGAATGTCATAGCCATTCTCCTTTCTTTAAATACTTGCTGAAAGGCAACGAACGCGTTGATAACGAAATTCCATTTATAAGTATACCACCAATTGAAAGGTTTTCATAGTTAAGAAATTTTAAAGTCAAAAAGCAAATAAACAAGAAAACAAAAAATGAATCAAACGCGGTTATCCAACTTTTTTATTTCTTCGAAGACTACAAATTTTATATTTCACTACATTATCCTTGTGTTATTAGAAAAAGCATGATATATTAAATGAGTAATCTATTTTGAAACGTAATTTGAGCGATATATCTACATAGATAAAACTCCTTTTGCCTATCAAATATTTATTGCAACGAAAAAACGTACATTGATACGTATCAGGAGGAATTTATTTATGAATAACGGTACAGTAAAATGGTTCAACGCAGACAAAGGTTTTGGCTTTATCACTGGTGAAGATGGAAATGATGTATTTGCACATTTCTCAGCTATCCAAGGTGACGGCTTCAAAACTTTAGAAGAAGGCCAAGCAGTGTCTTACGATGTTGAAGATGGTCAACGGGGCCCTCAAGCAACAAACATTGTTAAAGCTTAATAAAAATTGACTTTTAACCGTCTTTTCGAAAGAAAAGACGGTTTTTTTGTACGAAAAAATTCATTGGTCGTTGAATGGGCTGAATAGTAGTGTATAAAACAATTTTGTGGAGCGTGAGGCTTTTATGGTAGAGGAAAATACGAATAAAGTGATGTTGATAAAAAGATTCCTATCTTGAATATGAATCGAGATGTCTTGAAAATGAATGAGTTTGACCAATCATTATCCTATCGAAATTTACAGTTTCGTTCGATTGGTCTGTCAATTAATGAAAAAGTAAAAAAGAATATGTTCTAGGAAGAGGGCGGCACATCTAAATTTTTAAGTAACGGACAGTTCAAATATCAAGCATTGAAAGAGGCTATCCTACTGTTTGAAGGAATACGAGTATATAAAAACGACAAAGAGGAAAAAGTAGTTCATTAAATCCCTTCAAGTGATGAAAGAATGAGATCTAATAAAACCTGATCTTTCATCTGTTTTTTAAATAACGTAATAATTTTTTTATTTTTTGTGCTTTCGCCGTTATTGTAGAGTGATTTAGCATTCTTATTTTTAAAAATAACTGTGTTATATATTAAAAAAGGCATAATAGTTATAAGTTTTTTTAAAGAATATTTAGAAATTATTAATTTTCGTCTGAAAACAAAAAAAGAAAGCGTTATTATTTTAGTCTATTTTCAGGGGGGTAACCTTATGATAAAAAAACTATTTTTACTATCAATATTAACGCTAGCAATGGCAGGTTGTTCTGACTCTGGCTCAGCAACTGAACTGATCACAAAATCAACTGAAGCCACGACAGAGGAGTTAAAATGTGGAAACGATCACAGTGACTACAGAGGCTTAAATCGACGATGCATGGGAATATTAGGCAGAAGCAATTGTAAGCATCGATGTAGTAATCGAAGAAGGTGTAGAAGAAGCAACAGAAAAATCAAAAGAAAGATCAAAAGAAAGATCAAAAGAAGCAATCTGTGCTGTGCATCGTATGCAGACGTCGAAGATGCGGTACCTTTAAACCACGTCAGGAGATGTTCATTTATGTCTAGGGAAGCTGGCGATGAACCAAAACTAGAGTATACTTTTAGTTTTGCACGTGAGGATGAAGATAACCCTAAAACTTACGACATTTTAGCTTGATCTAAGATGGTTAAAGCTTTTTAATGAAGTAAGAGGAGATAGAAGGCTTTTCTAGTTATATTAGGTAAGATAAATTCCTTTTTGCTCCAAATTTGCTAAACATTCTGCTAGATAAACTTCATCGTGTTCCGGATAAATCGGCACGTTGCGCTCTACAGTAGGTAAATCAAAAAATGCTTCGCATGATTTGCCACGATACATAGGATTTTTCCACTCTGGTGCTGGGCTGTAACCACGTTTTTCCATTTCATCCATGACAAGCTGATGATATTGGAATAATCTATAAGGAGAATAGTGAAAAACATAATCCACAGTAGCATGTTTCTTTCCCCAGCCATTTCCTCTTAATGCACAGCATTCCCGATGTTGTCCTAAAAGCTGTTGACGAGGAAGCTTTGAAATCAATTTTTCATGCCATAATCGCATAGAAATATCTCCTTTATATATAGATTGTTAACTTTAGACGTTAAATGAAAAAACCAGCACCAAGGCTGGAAAAAATCACTTAAGTCTGCTTGCTGTTTCTGAGCGACCAATTAGGTAATCAACGGAAATATCGTAAAAGTCAGCGATATAGATTAATTCAATGATGCTTGGAATTTCTTCTCCTTCTTCGTACTTACGATATTTGAATAAAGGAATACTTAACGCGCTAGAAACAGCTACTTGAGATAAAGATCGGCCAGTTCTTAAGAAATTCAGACGACAACGTAAAGTATCCAGTAAAATAGCTTCTTCGATACTCATTTAATCACCTTTCATTATAGTAGAATAGTTATAATGACTATAGAAAGCTACACATGCAATCAATAGTACTCAATGTTTTTTATTTAAACGTATCAAATAAAGAATGACGATCAATAAAGACAAAACCAGTCCTGATAATTCTTCTATAAAAACACTATCGGGTTCAAAGTAGTTGTAATTAAAAACTTTCCACATAAAGTAGATAGCCGGAAGAGTCAAAATAGCTAAATAAAACCGTTCTTTGTTCCAATTCATAAGATAAACAATACTTGCGACCAGTGCGACCGCAGGCACCCAAAACAAAACTCTCACCAACGTAATCATGTAACGGACTCCTCAACGATTCATATAATAAAAGATAACATGTTATTGCATACATCACAAATGAAATACTAGGAAAATAAAAGAAGAATAGATCAATGAAAAATGAAAAAGCAGAACAGTTTTCTGCTGATAAGCAGGAACTGTTCCGCTGAATGTGTCTTATCTATCGAGAAAAAATCAATGGATTGATATCTAAGTAATTCAATACATATAAAAAGAGGACGATCGCATTCACTAAAAAGGAAAGAATGATAATCCCATAGCGAATGGAAACATATTTAACAAATACTTTTGTTTGAATACGGGCATATCTTTTTCCTTTATAGCTGAGCATCATGACAAGAAGCAAAAGGGTAATCACACCTTGAAAAATCATTCCAATAAACAGAATTCCTGAGGTTTGATAATTTAATTGGAGAAAATAAGCTGCTGCCGCAACTAAATCGAATAAAATCGCAATAAATGGCAAAATAATCACTCCTAACATTGAGAATAAATAAAAGAATAACATTTTTTCTAAAATAAGCAAATAAAAATTAAAGTAACAAAATAGTTATGACACAAGTAAAAGAAATAAGAATAACAATATTATTTTACTTATATTTTGAAACTTTCGAGAGTTTATCATCCGTGCTATAGTTGAAAAGTAACAAAAATAAATTTTATTTATGATGTACCTTTAGCTCAGTTGGTTAGAGCAGACGGCTCATAACCGTCCGGTCGTAGGTTCGAGTCCTACAAGGTACATAAGAGGTTGTGAAAAAGCTGCCTTGCATCTGCAGTAATAAGAACAGCCAAGTAAAAACAGCTTCTTATGTTTTTACTTGGCTGTTCTTATTACTGCAGATGCAAGCTTTTGAATACCGTTTAAGAAAGAGGTCGTGAGCCTGCCGTTTCACTCTGTGTCATAAAAAAGCCAATCTACTTTGATAGAAAAAGCACGTAGGACTAAAACAGTTCTGCGTGCTTTTTTTATTGTGTGTTAAATATCGTAAATGAAGATAGATATTTTTATGATTCGACGATAGAGACGTTGAAATCTTTCAACAGCTCTAAAGCGGATTCTCCGTGTTTTCTACTGGAGACTAACATTGGATCAACAAAAAAGTCTGCTTCAGGAAAAGCACTCTGCAGGCCTATCAGATTAGAGAGTACACACAAGTTTGTTTCAATTCCGACTACTTCGATCTCTTTTTGTTCTTCTTTGCTTTCAAATAAAGTTTCCTGGATTTCAGCTAAAGTTTCAGGTGGAATCGTAAAGTAATACTTTTTAATCACTCGTTCATTTTCTTGTGGAGAAAGAAGAGGGATCAATTGCAAATCTTCTCGTTCTTCTTCTTTGTCCTTCAGTTCAACTGGAATATCCCGTGTGAAGAGAATATATTCATTATTTTGGCGTGCTTTAGCTAATCTTTGAGCAATACGTTCTGCCAATTGATCTGACTCTGGAATATAAAATTCGCTGTTTGGATCAAGAATATGATTTTGCATATCAATAATAACTAACAATTTCTTTCCTCCTACATTCATATCGTCATTTTATTCTTTTTAATAAAAGTTTTTTAAAATATAAGCAACACCAGCTTCTTCATTCGTCAGCGTTACTTGGTTTGCAATTTCTTTTACTTGTCGCTGTGCATTCCCCATCGCAATACTCAACCCGCTGTAATTCAACATAGCAATGTCGTTTTCTTGATCGCCAAAAGCCATGATGTCACTCGATTCGATTCCAAGGTAATCCGCCAGAAAAACAAGTGAATGAGCTTTAGTGATACCTGTAGGCGTGATTTCTAAGAAATGCGGATCAGAGAATACTGATTGGATACCATCTGCTTGCAGATCTCTTTGTAGCTTCTGTAGTTTTTCTTCACTCTTATCTGTTAATGCTAATTTAAGATAGCTAAGAGAAGGATCTTCCAACATATTTAAAATTTGATCAAAAGAATGGTTCTGCAAATTGAAATGTTCATAATAAGGGTCATCTTTGACTAGACTTGATTCATCGAATGTCAGCTGATCATCTTGGGTTTCTCGGCTAGCAATGATGGATATTTTCGCTTCTTGAGCATAGAAGAAGGCTTTTCTCAGTGTATCGCTATCTATTTTTGAACGTCTGAGAACTTTCGCCATTTTTCCATCCTTCATTTCAGCAATCAGTGAACCATTGGAAGAAATCAAATAGCCACCGATTCCTAATTCGGAAAAAATATCTTTAGCAGAAATGCTGTTCCTTCCGGTAGCAACGGTTACGATTCCGCCATTTTCATCAAATTTCCGAAGTGCTTGGATATTTTCTTCTGGTATCTTTCCATTTCGATCAAGCAAGGTACCGTCTAAATCAATCGCTGCTAGTTTCATTTTATCTTCCTACTTTCTTTTTACATATCAATTTTCCTGTTACCTTAAGATTAAATGAGAATTTAAAAAAATGAAACTAACTTGCTTTGTCATTATGAATTTTTTCAAAAAACATTCTTAAGAAAAAGGTGGCTATATATAGTAGTTTTTGGTCAATACCTTTGAATAAAAAGCCATGAAAAACGAATAGTTAGCGCTTACCAATGCGTTTTGTGATAAAAAAATTTTAAAATATTCAATGAAAACAAAGCATATATTTTGCTTTAAAACCAAATGAGGAATATTCTAGATGTAGAACAGGTTAGAAAAAGATTAGAAAAAGGAGTGATTTTGATGGAGAAGAGATACGGCGTAGTTCCTGTGGTAACTGCTTCAGACGAAAATTATGCTCCTTACTTGAGCGTGATGATCGCAACTGCATTAGAAAGTTGCAATAAAACAAGACGCATAAAATTTTATGTGATTGACGATGGTCTATCAGAATATAGTAAAGAAGGATTGGAAGAAACGGTAAATAAATATTCAAGTAATGCAAGTATCCAATTCCTGACAGTGGAAAAAGATATCTACGAAGACTTCCTAGTCAGTGACCATATCACAACTACCGCTTACTTAAGAATTTCTTTACCAAACTTATTAGCTAAAGAGGATTATAAGAAAGTCCTTTACTTAGATTCAGATGTGTTAGTACTAGACGATATCGTAAAACTATATGATGAGCCGTTAAATGGAAAAACAATCGGCGCTATTATCGATCCAGGCCAAGTGAAAGCTTTGGAAAGATTAGGAATCGATTCCGATGACTTGTACTTCAATTCAGGAGTGATGGTGATTGACATTGATCAATGGAATAAAAAAGAAATTACAGAAAAAACTATCCATTACCTCAGTGAAAATGGCGATCGAATCATCTATCACGACCAAGATGCTTTGAATGCTGTACTTTATGAAGATTGGGAACAACTTCATCCAAAATGGAACATGCAGACTTCGCTGATTTTTGAACGTCATCCAGCACCAAATGAAAAATATGAACGTCAGTATAAAGAAGGAAATGAAAAACCTTCGATCGTTCACTTTACAGGACATGATAAACCTTGGAATACGTTGAAAGATCATCCGTATACCAATTTATACTTAAAAAAATTAGCACAAAGTACTCTAACGAAAGTAGGCGAGATCAATGAATAAAAAAGAAATAGCAGTAGTCGCAAGTTGTAACACAAAATTCGTACCACATTTAGCTGCATTATTTGTCTCAGTATTAGATAATTGCAACCCGTCTAAATTTGTTCGGTTCTATGTGATTGACGATGATATCGATTTTGAAAGTAAACAGCTTTTACGCTTCTCAGTGAAAAACGCACGAATGAACTCAGATGTGGAATTCTTGAAAATCAATAAAGAATTCTTTACAAATGTGGTAATCAGCGATCGTATTCCAGAAACAGCTTATTATCGTATTGCGATTCCGGAATTGTTCCGCGGCACAGAAGTTGAACGTATCTTATATATGGATTGCGACATGATCGCTTTACAAGATATCTCTAAATTATGGCGTCTTGACTTCGGTGATTCAATCGTAGCAGCTGTTGAAGACGCTGGCTTCCATCAACGACTGGAAAAAATGGAAATTTCAGCTAAATCAATGCGTTATTTCAACTCAGGTTTGATGCTGATCAATGTGAAAAAATGGTTAGATGAAAATATTACGCAAAAAGTATTAGATTTCATCGAACATAATCCAGAAAAATTACGATTCCATGACCAAGATGCATTAAATGCTATCTTACATGACCGTTGGTTACCACTTCATCCGCGTTGGAATGCACAAGGCTACATCATGGCAAAAGCAAAAAAACATCCAACAGCAGCAGGCGAACGTGAATACGAAGAAACTCGCAACAATCCTTACATTATCCATTTTTCAGGACATGTGAAACCGTGGAGCAAGGATTTTGAAGGGCCAACGAAGAAATATTACGAAAAATATGCAGGGATGACGGCTTTCCGCTGTGTAGCTAAATTCCCTAAATATCCAAAATACGCAAAAGTTCAACCAAAAACAGATGTAGTTGTTAAATAATAGAAGACAACAACTGAAGAGGGGAGTAGGAATGGAATTTACAATGTCTAAAAATGCAGTAGAGACGTTAATTGAAAAGGTTGGGGAAAATACAAAAATCGCACTCGCGCTCATCAATGATTCCGATCCATTTTTAAGGGACAAAGGTGCTTTTGCAAAAGGCAGCTTTTTTCAAATCATTCCTTTTGTTTCGGAATTTGGAGAATATGCGACTAAAATCGAGCATCCATTATTGGACATCTACACATCTAAATTAGAGCAAAATTATTTCGGTAAACGATTGAACATGGACTTCAACAAACAGCTTGACAGCTTTTCATT
>NZ_JAKZIW010000044.1:0-17450 GCF_031143325.1 Enterococcus sp. FR204
TAAGCCAGCTCTTTTTATCTTTAAAGTCCATTCCCTGTTTTTTATGGTCCCTGTGCTATAATTCTAAATAAAGGATAAGGATTGGAAATAATCCTTTTATCATTAAAAATATGATGACGAAGTAGAATAAAATTGGGAGTAGGGGGGAAAGTCATGGATATCCAAACTGTTTTATCTGATCTGAAATTAAATGGTAAAGTGATTCCAGTTGTTGGTGGCGATGTTAATCAGACCTATCGTATAAAAACCGAACATCGTGCTTATTTTTTAAAAATCCATCCGAATGTAAAAAAAGGATTTTTTGAAGCAGAAGTAGACGGATTAAAAGAACTGTCAGCATTCGTACGTGTACCGGATACGTATATGCTAGGTGAAACAAGTGAAGGCGCTTATTTGTTAATGGAATGGATCGAGCCGGGAAAAGGGGATCAACGAGATCTTGCTGCAGCTTTAGCTAATCTCCATCAGCAAACAGCGCCACAATTTGGTTTTCGTAAAGATAACTATTTGGGTACACTTGTTCAGAAAAATTCTTTTGAAGAAGATTGGTGGACTTTTTTCTTTAAAGATCGGCTTGAATCCCAGATTTCTTTGGCAGAAGAAACGAATCGATGGAATGTACAGCGTCAAGAAAAGTATCTGCGATTTAAAGAACGTGTATTGAAATCGGTTGAACCAAAAAAGATCACTCCACGCCTCTTGCACGGAGACCTGTGGAGTGGTAATGTGTTCTTTGACCAGCAAGGGCATCCAGTTTTTGTCGACCCAGCTGTTTCTTATGGGAATCGGGAACAAGATATTGCAATGAGCCAGTTATTCGGTGGTTTCCGACCGGAATTTTTAGATGCTTATCAAACTATATTTCCATTAGAAAAGGGATGGAAAGACCGACTGCCGATTTACCAGTTATATTATCTTTTGGCACATTTGAATATGTTTGGAGAAAGTTACGGTTCCCAAGTAGATCAATTACTAGAAAATTTTTAAGAGGAGGGCGTGTTTTTGGCAAAAAAATATACCAAAAAGCATGAAGTTTCATATTATGAGTGTGACATCAACCAAACGATGACATTTCCTTCGATGTTAGGAGTAGTTATCAAAACGTCTGAAGATCAAAGCGACCAGTTGGGAAGAGGCAGTGAATTCGTCAATAGCTTTGGACTTACTTGGGTCATCACGAATTATTCCATGGAGATTAATCGTCTCCCTAGAGTCGGTGAAGTAATCTCAGTAACGACTCAAGCCATGGAGTACAATAAGTTTTTCTGTTATCGGAACTTCTGGATCCATGATGAAGATGGGAAAGAATTAGTCAAAATAGAATCTGTTTTCGTATTGATGGATTTTGTGAATCGAAAAATGAGCAGTGTTAATGAAGAGATCATTGCTCCTTTTGAGAGTGAGAAGATCAAGAAAATCAAGCGTCAGGAAAAAATTGAAAAGATTGATTCGGGCTTCATGTTGCCATATCGTGTTCGTTTTTATGATATCGATAGTAATCAGCATGTTAATAATGCGATGTATTTTAATTGGATCATTGACGTATTAGGATATGACTTTTTGACTACGCATGTTCCAGAAAAAGTAATTATTCGATTTGATAAAGAAGTAGAGTACGGGAATGAGATCGAAAGCCATTTTGAACAAATCCCTATCGAAAATGGTGTCAAAACAAAACATGAAATCCGAATGCAGGAACAGCTGTATTGTGAAGCAAATATTATATGGAAAAATAAATAAAAAAGAGGTTGTGACAGAAGGAGTCAGCTTCAAGAATAAGAAGAAATTTACGAAAATTGTTTCTCAAATTTTTGTAAATTTTCGACTTAGTTTTCGAAGAAGCTATTTTTGTCACAGCCTCTCTTTTTAAGTTTAGCTATTAGATATTGTTTAGTTTTGGATAAACGAAATCAATTCTTCACCCGACAAACCATAGTTTACAGCAATCAATAGTTTTAAACGTGCTTTTTGACTATTAATACTGTTACAGAAAATAATCCCCATTTTTTCTAGTTCTTTTCCCCCGCCTTCATAATCATAAACAGGCTCAGCTATTCCATTGAAACAACGAGAAACAAGTACTACAGGGATTTTTTGGACAAGAAGCTTTTCCAAAGCAGCTAAGGCTTGTGGAGGGAGATTCCCCGCACCTAAAGCTTCGATTACCAAACCGTCTACTTTCGTATGGGCGATGGCTTCCAATAAGTCCCCTTGCATCCCAGCATATGCTTTAACGATCGGGATAGTCCCATCTACAGCGGAAATGTCCAGTCGCTTTGTTTCTAAAAGTTCCTGCAAGAATAAAATTCGATTCTTAGTTACTAAGCCGATGGGACCCAATGTAGGTGTTCGGAAAGTAGCAACATTTGTGGTATGGGTCTTTGTCACGTAGCGTGCAGAATGGATCTCATCGTTCATGACCACCAAAACCCCCTTATCTAGCGCTTCTTCACAACTTGCGACACGAATCGCACTTTCAAAATTATAAAGGCCGTCACTTCCAAGTTCATTACTTGAACGCATTGCCCCAGTCAAAACAATTGGTAATTTGTCGCCAATCGTTGTATCAAGAAAAAAAGCAGTTTCTTCTAATGTATCTGTACCGTGTGTGATCACCACTCCGGATATACCTGATGCATAAGCGGACAAGATACGTTCTTTTAATACCAACATGTGAGAAGGCATGATGTGTGGTGAGGGAAGATTGAAGATATCTTCAACTAATAATTCTACATGCTTGGGGATTGTGATTTCTGCATCTAATAATGGGTTTGCCACATCAGGACTAACACCGCCCGTGAGCATGTTTTCTTTCATGGCGATCGTTCCGCCGGTGTGTAGTACAAGTATTTTTTTCATTTTACAGACTTCCTTACGAATAATTTTGCATAGCCGTTAAATCTTATTGTATACTATATAAAAGAGTTTTGCTATCAGTGAAGAATAACGAATAGCCTAACTTATCATAAAAAAGCTGACCTTATTAAAATGGAAAAGACTCAACCTTGACCTCCTAATACAATGGAGTATCTGGTTGAGTTTCTTTTACAAGAAAGCAGCCAAGGAAATCAATCACGAAGGTGGCCGGAAATGATCAGAATCGGATTAACATCGTTTAAAGAACATGACAAATTAACTGGTAAAAAGAATAACACTCTTTATGAATATGCAGGGTTTCTACCCTTAGTGGAATTAGATACTGCCTATTATGGAATTCCCCGAAAGTCCTCAGTTGAGAATTGGATAAATGAAGTACCTGAATCATTTCGCTTTGTAGTCAAAGTCTATCAAGGAATCAGCGGTCAAGGAGACTGGAAGCCTTATTATCAGACCGAAGAAGAGATGATTGCGCATTTTTTAGATGTTATGTCGCCGATGGTAGATGCTGGAAAGATGTTTTGCTTTTTAGTCCAATTCCCCTCATCATTCAAATGTACGAAAGAAAATGTCCAGTACTTGCGCAAACTTAGAAAGTGGTTTGAGGGTTATCCTGTTTCTATAGAATTGCGGGATTATTCTTGGTACAGCGATGAATTTCTTGAACGTACAAGAAACTTTATGTCTAAAGCCGCTTTTTCTTTAGCCATCATCGATGAGCCACAGTTGCTGAATACAACGATTCCTTTTGATCCATTTGTCACCAATCCGAACTTTGCTCTTTTTCGATTCCATGGTAGGAATGCGCAAGGATGGCAAGCAAATGATAAAGAGTGGCGTAAAAAAAGAACGTTATATCGTTATTCAGAAAAAGAACTGCAAGAACTAGCACATGAAGTCAAAGTAGTTGATTCTAAGACAAAAGAGGTAGGTGTGATTTTTAATAACAATTCTGGTGGTGATGCGGCTGAAAATGCATTAGCACTGCAAAAAATATTAAATATCAAGCCAGATGGACTCAATCCAACCCAAATGGATCTGTTTTAAGGGCTTATTTTATTCAAGAAAGGGGCGAAGTCTATGATCAAAGCTATTTTTTTTGATATTGACGGAACATTGGTCACCAATCGTTCAAAAGCGTTGGAATCAACAAAACAAGCAATTGAATATGCTCGGAAAAACGGCATTTTATGCGGTGTAGCAACGGGGCGCAGCCCAGTAAAGATCAAAGAAATCATTGATGAATTGGAATTAGATATGTATGTCGTGTATAATGGTCAACTTGTTTTTACTGCAGATCGCACGATTATCGACCACCCTTTTGAACAAAAAGTATTGGAACATATTGTTGAATTTGCAGATGAGAACCATCGACAAATCGTTTTTGGTGCGAGAAATCGGTTAGATGGATCAACGACGATGCTATTAGGACAATCGATTTTTATCAAGCGACTAGTCAGCTTTTTACCGCGTAAATTCCCGGTACGTCTGATGAAAAAAATCCTCCAGGTTTTTAGCCCTCACCGACAAAAGGATCGTTATGAAACGTTAGAGATATTAAAAGAACCAATTTATCAATGTATATTGCTCAGTCCGGAGTCAGAACAGAAAAAGTTAGAACATCGCTTTCCCGAGTGTACGTTTCAGCGTTCAAATACGTATACTGTAGATATCATCCCAAAAGGTGGTTCAAAATTACTAGGTATCCAAGCTTTCGCAAATGCTGTCGGAATTGAAATGGAAGAAATTATGGCATTCGGCGATCATTACAATGATATCGAGATGCTGAAAGGTGTAGGAATTGGAGTGGCCATGGGGAATGCTCAGATCGAAGTAAAACATGCTGCAGACTTTGTGACTCAATCAAATGAAGAAGATGGGATATACGAAGGACTGAAACACTTCGGTCTGATTTATTAGTCAATGAAAGAAGGAAAAAATCAGTATGGAAGCAGAGACACCTTTTCAAAAAGTAGAAACATTCCACAAAACTTTTGATCCAAGAAGACCAGAGATACCCACGGCTTTTACAGAAAACGAAGCTCATACACGTGCTGCGTTCAAAATAGAAGAACTTGTTGAATTTGTTGCAGCTACTTCACCTAATAAAGAACAACTTCATGAAGCTGTTATGCTGCTGCACGAAGCATTAGATAAAGCAGAAGAAAAAATACTTGGTAAAACACAGTGGGGAAGTGATCCGCTGATTGAACAAGTAGATGCACTGACAGATATCCTTTACTTTACTTATGGTTCTTTTTCATTACTAGGAATAGTGCCTGATCGAATATTCGAAATCGTCCATCAGGCAAATATGGGGAAATTATTTCCAGATGGAAAACCTCATTATGACCCTGTAACAAATAAAGTGTTGAAACCTGAAAACTGGCAGATGGAATATGCTCCAGAACCTAAAATCGCGGCAGAAATCCAACGTCAGATTCAAGAAGCGATTGCTAAGAAAAAATCCGCTGATATAGGCATGTGCACAAATGAAAAAGAGTGATCAGAGTTTCACTATTTTTGTTATCTTTATACGATGGAAAAACAAAAGATTTTCGTTTAAGTTAGTGAATGCATGAAAATAGTATGCTATAATCTAGAATAGATGTCTTTTGCACGAGAGACGTATTATTTGGATTTATGCCAAGCAGAACGCCATCTGTTGCATAAAAGATGCATACTGAAAACGGAGGAACCATAAATGGGAAATAATGTTATCATCGGAATCGTCATTGCAATCATTATAGTCGCCATTGTCGTCTTTTTGGTTAGTTACTTGATGAAGAAAAAAAACCAAGATCGATTGGATGCCTTAGAAAAACGCAAGGAAGAATTATTTGACTTGCCAGTGATTGAAGAAGTCGATGATGTTAAAAAAATGCATCTGGTTGGGCAAAGCCAAAATACCTTTCGTGAATGGAGTCAAAAATGGAATGACATATCTACTTCCTCGTTCGCTGAACTAGAAAGTCAAATTTTCGAAGTGGAAAACCTCAATGAAAGTTTTCGGTTCTTAAAAGGAAAAAAAGCAGTTGTTGAAGCAGAAGCTACAATGGACCAAATGGAGAAACAAGTGACGGAAATCCGTGAAGGTCTAAAGGAATTGCGGGAAACGGAAGAACGCAACTCACTAGCTGTTCAGCAGGCACTTGACGTCTATGAAGAACTGAAAGAAAAAGTCAGAGAAGACGAGCATGAATACGGACCAGCTCTTTTTGAATTGCAAAAACAGATCAAAGTGATCGAAAAAGAATTTACGCAGTTTGTGACTTTAAACACTTCTGGAGACCCTGTTGAAGCCCGCGAGGTTTTGGATAAAGCAGAAAAACATACGTATGAAGTGGAAGCTCTGATGAAAAAAATTCCACCGCTGTATGAGGAGCTCCATACCACTTTCCCTGAACAACTTGAAGAAATCAGTGATACTTACGAGAAATTGATGGAAGAACAATATGTATTCCCAGAAGAAGATCTTGCTGAAGATATCGCAAAAGTAAGTCGAAGAATTGAAAATTCATTAGCCAATCTTGAAAAAACAGAAGTTGAAACGGTCGAATTTGAAAACCGTGAAACAGCTGATTTGATTGATTCGTTATATGATATCTTAGAACGGGAAATGGAAGCTCAGAGATATGTAAAAACTAACCAATCAACGATTGCAGAGTATATCAAACATACAACAAAGAATAACCGTCAATTATTGATTGAGCTGGATCACACATCTCAAAGCTATACATTGAACCACAATGAAATTGGCCGTGTACGAGGTTTCCAAACCGAAGTGGAAGAAATGGAACGTCAAAATGAACAGATGATTCTACAGATCCGTCAACACGAAATTCCTTATTCAGAAGTGCGCACGTTCTATAAAACAGTCTTCAAAGTCTTAGAAGATATCGAAAAGCAACAAGTAGAGATCGACGACTCATTACATGAATTGAGAAAAGGCGAAAAAGAAGCGCAAGAAAAGATCGATACATTCGAATTCAAATTGCGCAGTTTGAAACGTTTTGTAGAAAAACAACGTTTGCCTGGCTTGCCGAATGATTACCTAGAATTCTTTTTTGTTGCTACTGACCGTATTGAAGAACTAAGTGTTGTCTTGAATAAAATTCGAGTAAACATGGAAGAGGTCAATCGTTTAGTTGCTCTATGTGAAGAAGATCTAGAATTATTAGATAAGAAGACACATGATTTAGTAGATGCAGCAGCATTAACGGAGCAAATGCTCCAATATGCAAATCGTTATCGTCATACACACGAAGAAGTGAGAGAAGCAATTGATAAAAGCTACTATTTATTCAATAAAGAATATCACTATCAAGAAGCATTAGACGAAATCGGTACAGCATTAGAGCGAGTAGAACCAGGTGCTTTCAAACGCATCGAAGATTTTTATTTTAATCATCCAGACTTAGTATAAAGCAAAAAAGTTAGTAAACCAGCAAGAGCAAGACGGATTATTGTCTTGTTCTTGTCTTTTTTTGTATATTTGAAAATTGAAACAAGTGAAAATTTCACCTGCTCTTGAAAGCACCTTGGACAACCGTTATAATAGAAAAGAATTTCAAGAAAGAGGGGTTTCTTATGATATATTTTGATAACAGTGCAACAACCCCAATCTTTCCGCAAAGCTTAGATGCATATGTAAAAACCAGTCAGCGGATTATTGGGAATCCATCAAGCTTGCATGATTTAGGCAATCAAGCTAACCGGTTGTTGCAGCAAGCAAGAAAGCAGATCGCTGATTTGATCCATGTAGAACCAGAAGAAATCTATTTTACTTCAGGCGGAACAGAAGGAGATAACTGGGTATTAAAAGGAACGATGATCGAAAAAAGAGAATATGGGAATCATATGATCATTTCAGGAGTCGAACATCCGGCCGTCAGCGAGACAGCAGAACAATTAAAAGAATTAGGAATCGAAGTAAGTATCGCCCCAGTGGATAAACGCGGATTTGTACGTGTCGACGAATTGAAAGAATTAATAAGAAAAGAGACAGTATTAGTCTCTGTTATGGCTGTGAATAATGAAGTAGGATCGATTCAGCCCATCCAGGAAATCAGTGATCTTTTGGATGATTTTCCTAAAATTCATTTCCATGTAGATGCTGTTCAGGCGATTGGAAAAGTACCATTCTCGCAATGGTTGACAGAAAGAGTTGATTTTGCAACATTTTCAGCTCACAAATTCCATGGCCCACGGGGAACTGGTTTCATTTATTGGAAAAAGGGTCGTCGTTTAGCACCATTACTGACAGGTGGAGGACAGGAAAGGAATCAGCGAAGTGGGACAGAAAATGTTCCAGGGATTGTGGCTATGGCTAAAGCTTTACGTTTATCATTAGAGATAAAGGAACAAAAACCTGAGCAGACACAACGCTTAAAAGTAGCTCTAATCAATGCGTTGAAGACGTATGAGAAAGTGACGATTTTTTCAGAAGGAACTGACTATGCACCGCATATTTTATGTTTTGCTCTAAAAGGAATTCGCGGCGAAGTTCTCGTCCATGCCTTAGAAGAAAAACAAATATTTGTTTCTACTACTAGTGCCTGCTCCTCACGTAAACATATGGCAAGCAGTACATTGCACGCAATGCATGTACCAAATGATCTGGCTACATCTGCTGTTCGAATCAGCTTAGATGAAAACAATTCGCTTGCAGAAGTCGAGCAATTTATGATTATTTTCAAGCAGCTTTATAAGAAATTTTCTGCAATCAATTAAAAGAGGAGTGTTCTTGTGAAATACAGTGAAATTATGGTCCGTTATGGGGAACTTTCGACAAAAGGAAAGAATCGAAAAAGCTTTATCATGCAACTAGCACAAAATGTCAGACAAGCTTTGAAAGACTTTCCAGAAATCAAAATCCATGCTGATCGGGACCGGATGCATCTTTTATTGAATGGCGCAGACGGGCAGCTAGTTATTCCAAAACTAGCAAAAATATTTGGGATCCAAAATTTTTCTCCAAGTATTCGTGTAGAAAAAGATGTCGAAGTTTTAAAACAAGCTGTTCAAGACATCATGAAAGAAATTTATACTGGGAAAGAAACATTTAAAATTATCGCTAAAAGAAGCGATCACCAATTTGAATTGACAAGTAATGAATTGAATCAAACATTAGGTAATGCTGTTTTTGATATTTTCCCGCATATCCAAGTTCAAATGCGTCAACCAGATATTCCATTACGTGTAGAGATTCGGCGTGATGGCGCTTATCTATCGTATGAAACGATCAAGGGAGCTGGAGGATTGCCCGTAGGAACAAGCGGAAAAGGAATGCTTATGCTTTCTGGGGGGATTGATTCTCCTGTAGCAGGGTACTTTGCCATGAAGCGGGGAGTGGAAATTGAAGCTGTTCATTTTGCTAGTCCGCCGTATACAAGTGAACAAGCACTGCAAAAAGCAAAAGATCTAACAGCCAAACTAGCACCTTATGTGGGAACGATCCATTTTATCGAAGTGCCATTTACCGAGATTCAAGAAGAAATCAAAAAGTCAGTGCCACAAGGATATTGGATGACAATTACTCGTCGAATGATGTTGCGTTTGACCGATGAAATTCGCCGTATTCGTCATGGTTTAGTCATTTTGAATGGTGAATCATTAGGTCAAGTGGCTTCACAAACTTTGCAAAGTATGGTGGCTATCAATGAAGTAACGAATACGCCAATCATTCGGCCTGTAGCGACAATGGATAAACTTGAAATCATTGAAGTAGCAGAACAGATCGATACATTTAATCTTTCTATCCAGCCTTTTGAAGATTGCTGTACGATTTTTGCTCCTCCACAGCCAAAAACACGCCCTCAACTGGAAAAGGTCCATCAATATGAAGAGCGTTTAGCAATAGATGAAATGATCCAACGAGCACTAGCTGGCTTGAAGATGGAAGAGATACAAGCAGAATCGTCTAATGAAAAAACTGAAGAATTTTCAGAATTGCTATAAGAGGTTATGAAAATAGTGTTTTGACCAGAGTATTAGAGAAACAAAACGAAAAAATAGCTCCATGTATTTTACCGTTTTTGAACTAATGTCGAAGATTAGCTGATTGAATACCATTTATCAAGAAGTTATGGAAAAGCCGGTTCTTTTTTACTAACTGAAAAATAAAATTTTATTTAGAGATCAAGCTACAGTTGATAAATGATATAAAAAAGAGAATTTCCCATGAAATAGCGAGGTTGTGACAGAAGTGGGCAGCTTCAAGAAATAAGAAGGAATTTACGAAAATTGCTTTTCAAATTTTTGTGAAATTTCGGCTTATTTCCGAAGAAGTTACTTCTGGAACACCGTTTATTCGGAAAAAGGAACTGCGACAAGACTTTTGTCACAGTTCCGTTTTATTTGTCTCACACCCTTTTCCTTCCTACTTGTAACCTTGCTCCCGGGTTAGAAACATGTTACACTAAATATGTGAAATTATTAACAAGGAGCGTCGTTATGAGAGAAAAAACAGATACACTGCCAAAAGCAACTGCGAAAAGATTACCTTTATATTTACGCTACTTGAAGATGCTGGATGACTCAGGCATAAGTAGAATCAAATCAAATGAGTTTAGCGAAATCACCCAAATTCCTTCTGCAACGATCCGCAGAGACTTCTCGCAATTAGGCGAGCTAGGCAGAAGCGGATATGGCTATGATGTCCCTTTCCTTATCGATGTATTCAATAATATCCTTAATACTAAAGAAGAAAAACGAATCGCATTAGTAGGATATGGAAATCTTGGCAAAGCATTGAAACACAACAATTTTAGAAGAAATGAAAATCTAAATATCGTGTGCGTCTTTGATAATGATCCAGCACTGATCAATCGAGTAATTGATGGAGAAATGATCTATCCGATTGATCGTTTCGCGGAGATAGCCAAAGCAAAAAATGTGACAGTAGCAATCTCTACGGTACCAAGTAAATATTCACAATCTGCTATTGATGAAATTGTCAAAGGAAATGTAACCGCTATACTTAATTTTGCGCCTGACAGAGTAACTGTCCCAGCTTATGTCAATGTTCAATATATTGATTTGACAACCGAGTTGCAGACGCTTATTTACTTTGATGAGAATTACTCAGAAGTTTTTTCTTAGGAAAATTTGAGTAGGCTTATTGATCTTGCGAGAACTCGTCGTAATTCTTTCAAAAATTTTTTAGTACTAAATGAAGTGGTTTTTTCACGACCACTTGTTGACTAAAAAAAAAAACCATTGTAGAATGAAGCATAACGCTGAACAAGAGGAGTAACTGGCACATTCATTCTTAGAGAGAGAACTATCTGCTGAAAGGTTCTCAATGACAACCAGTGAAGGTAGCTTGGGAGTTTCTGTCTTGAATGGAGTAGAGATAGACGAGTCGTGATCGTTAACTCACTTGAGAGGCAATAATGATTGATTATTGCAATTTAGGTGGTACCGCGTAAATCATACGTCCTAGAATACGAAAGTATTTTAGGACGTTTTTTAGTTTAAAGGAGGAAAACAGCATGACGGAAGAAAATAACCTATCAACAAAATATAATCCGCAAGAAGTTGAAGCTGGACGTTATCAGCATTGGTTAGAACAAGATTTGTTTAAACCGAGCGGAGATAAAAAAGCAAAACCTTATTCAATCGTAATCCCGCCCCCAAATGTTACTGGAAAACTTCATTTAGGGCATGCTTGGGATACGACCTTGCAAGATATGCTGATTCGTCAAAAGAGAATGCAAGGATATGATACTTTATGGCTGCCTGGTATGGACCATGCAGGAATCGCGACACAAGCAAAAGTAGAAGCGAAGCTTAGAGAGCAAGGTATTTCTCGTTATGATCTAGGTCGTGAAAAGTTCATCGATCAAGTGTGGGAATGGAAAGAAGAGTATGCGAGCCACATCCGCGAACAGTGGGCTAAAATGGGCTTATCTTTAGATTACAGTAGGGAACGTTTTACATTAGATGATGGATTATCTGAAGCAGTACGTAAAGTTTTTGTTACCTTATACGAAAAAGGTTTGATTTATCGTGGTGAATATATCATCAACTGGGATCCTCAAGCACGAACAGCTCTATCTGATATCGAAGTTATTCATAAAGATATCGAAGGCGCCTTTTATCATATGAGCTATGAACTAGCAGATGGATCAGGCGTAGTAGAAATTGCGACAACCCGTCCAGAAACGATGTTGGGAGATACGGCGATTGCTGTTCATCCAGAAGACGAGCGTTATCAAGCGCTCATCGGCAAAAAAGTGATTCTACCTTTAGTCAATAAAGAAATCCCAATCATTGCAGATGAATATGTAGATATGGAATTCGGGACAGGTGTAGTAAAAATCACTCCAGCACATGATCCAAACGACTTTGAGGTAGGTAATCGTCATGATCTTCCACGCGTAAATGTTATGGATGATGATGGTACGATGAATGAACTAGCAGGAAAATATGCTGGAATGGATCGTTTTGCTGCTCGTAAAGCAATCGTGCAAGATCTGAAAGAAATCGGTCGATTGATTAAAATCGATACGATGATCCACAGTGTGGGTCATTCCGAGCGGACAGGTGTCGTTGTTGAACCTCGGCTGTCTACTCAATGGTTTGTAAAAATGGCGCCGTTAGCGAAAAAAGCCATTGATAACCAAGAAACAGATCAAGCAGTGGAATTCTTCCCTCCAAGATTCAATCAAACGTTTTTACGTTGGATGGAAAATGTCCATGATTGGGTAATCTCACGACAATTATGGTGGGGACATCAAATTCCTGCATGGTATCACAAAGAAACAGGCGAAATGTATGTAGGGATGGAAGCACCAGCGGATAGTGAAAACTGGGTACAAGATCCTGATGTTTTAGACACTTGGTTTAGTTCAGCTTTGTGGCCTTTCTCAACAATGGGCTGGCCAAATACGGAAAGCGAAGATTATAAGCGATACTTCCCTACTAGCACTTTAGTAACCGGTTATGACATCATTTTCTTCTGGGTAAGCAGAATGATTTTCCAAAGCTTGGAATTTACTGGCGAACGTCCATTTGAGAATGTCTTGATTCATGGATTGAGCCGTGACGAACAAGGGCGGAAGATGAGTAAATCATTAGGTAATGGAATCGATCCGATGGAAGTAATCGAAAAGTATGGAGCAGATGCTCTCCGCTGGTTCTTATCGAATGGTTCTGCACCAGGACAAGATGTCCGCTTCAGCTATGAAAAAATGGATGCTTCTTGGAACTTTATCAACAAAATCTGGAATGCTTCACGTTTCGTTATCATGAATATCGAAGGAATGACCGTAGAAGAGATCGATTTATCTGGAGAAAAATCAGTGGCTGACCGGTGGATCCTTACTCGTTTGAATGAAACGATCGAACGAGTAACTGAGCTATTTGATCGTTTTGAATTTGGTGAAGCAGGTCGACAACTGTATAACTTTATCTGGGATGATTTTTGTGACTGGTACATCGAAATGAGTAAAGAAGTACTTTATGGAGATGATGCTGTTTCAAAACAAACCACCCGTAGCATCTTAGTTCATACACTTGATCAGATCCTACGTTTATTGCATCCAATCATGCCATTCGTTACAGAAGAAATATGGGAACATATTCCTCATCAGGGAAATTCTCTAGTAGTGGCAGAATATCCTGTTGTACGTCCAGAGTTTGATGATGAAACAGCTTCTAAAGGGATGGAAGTATTGAAAGAATTGATTCGAGCCGTTCGAAATATTCGTTCAGAAGTGAATACACCATTGTCTAAACCAATTACATTGCTAATTAAAACAAACGATGCTAAAATCGATCAATTTTTAGTTGAAAATACAAGCTATATCGAACGCTTCTGTAATCCCGAAGAGTTGACGATATCAAGTGAGATCACTGCGCCAGATCTAGCGATGTCAGCTGTTCTGACAGGTGCAGAAATCTTCTTGCCGTTAGCAGGATTGATCAATATTGAAGAAGAAATCAAACGATTAGAAAAAGAACTGGAAAAGTGGACAAGCGAAGTAAAACGTGTCCAAGGAAAACTTTCTAATGAACGTTTTGTTTCTAACGCGCCGGAAGAAGTAGTAGAGGCAGAGCGTGCAAAAGAAAAAGATTATTTAGAGAAGCAAACGGCTGTCAAAGAACGAATCGAAAGTTTGCGTACTATTCAATAAGAATAGAAAAAGAGAGTGTGAAATCAGCTAGCTATTACTAAAAGCTAGCTGATTGAACATCGTTACAGGAAAGAGTTTGAGCCTCACTCTTAGCTTCGATTCATAAGGAGATGTGACATAAATTTTGTCACATCTCTTTTTTAGTCTACTCTTATTATGTAGGAGAAGGAGGGAGATGGATCATGTATCAAGAGTCAATAAAGTAGTTGATAAAATCGTTCCTCTCTCTGTTTCTTTTCTCTTTGTCATACTTTTATTTTTCTTATGTGTTCTATTTGTTATAATAAAAGAGAAATGGGGGAATTGTTGATGACGATTGAAGAAGCAATAGAATGGATCCATAGTCGATTACCATTTGGTTCACGTCCTAGCCTTGACCGAGTCGAAGCTTTATTAGAAGTGGTAGGGCATCCAGAGAGAAAAGTAAAAACGATCCATATCGCTGGAACAAACGGAAAAGGTTCTACTGTAGCTTATTTGAGAAGCCTATTAGAAGAGGCTGGGCTGACAGTAGGTACATTTACTTCACCTTATATCGAAACGTTCAATGAACGGATCGCAATCAATGGCAAAAGCATCCCAGACAATGATTTGATCCAGCTTGTAAAAAAATATCAGCCACTGATCAAACAACTTGATCAATTTGAAGCAGTAGCTGGTATTACTGAATTCGAGACATTAACAGCAATGGCATTTGATTATTTTTTGATGAAGAAAGTGGACGTAGCGATTATCGAAGTTGGATTAGGCGGCTTATTGGATTCTACCAATGTAGCTGTACCAATGCTGACGGGAATAACAACGATTGGACTTGATCATACCGAAATACTTGGAGATACAATTGAAGAAATCGCTGCACAAAAAGCTGGAATCATCAAACAAGGCGTTCCAGTAGTAACAGGAAATATTGCCCCAGAAGCTTTTACTGTCATCCAACAAACAGCTAAAGCAAAAAATGCACCGCTTTATGTATACGGGGAAAATTATAAAATAAACTATCTGCATCCTGATGAGATGTGGGGAGAAGTATTTGAATTTTTTAATGAAATAGGAAAGATCCTTCAATTAACCACTCCGCTTTTAGGGCAACATCAAGCTGAAAATGCAGGAGTAGCCATCGAATTGTATTTTGTTTACTGTCAATTGGAAAAGCTGCCTTTCCGAGAAAAAGATGTTTTGAAGGGATTGAAGAAATCTCGATGGCCAGGAAGAATGGAGCGTTTGAGTAACGAGCCATTAGTTGTTTTAGATGGTGCCCATAATACGCATGCAATGAACCGGCTTGTTGAGAATTTGAAAAAAGAATTCAAAGGATATCAAATCAACATTTTGTTTTCCGCCTTACGAACTAAAAATGTTAGAGAAATGCTAGAACGATTGCAGCAAGTACCAAATGTCCATATTTATTTGACGACCTTTGAACATCCAAAAGCCATCGAATTAAGTGAAGTATCAGATTTAGCAAGTGAGAGAGTATCAATCGTTTCATTGTGGCAATTCGGATTAGCAGATATATTGGAAAAGATGACAAATGAAGACGTATTAGTTGTGACCGGTTCACTTTATTTCATTTCAGAAGTTCGCCATTTATTAATACAATTAGGAGGAGATCATGAAGTATAATGCAGTGATTTTTGACATGGATGGTTTGCTGTTCGACACAGAGTTAGTGTATTACGAAGCCACACAAGTAGTAGCAGACAAGATGGGTTTTCCTTATGATAAAGACCTGTATTTAAAATTCTTAGGTGTTTCAGATGAAGAAGTATGGGCGAATTATCATATGGTTTTCTCGGAATTTGGCAAAACAAGTGTACAAAGATTCATAGATGATTCATACCAGGAAACGCTTGAACGTTTTTCGCAAGGAGCGGTACAAATGAAGCCCGGTGTGTTGGAACTCCTCTCTTTTTTAGAAGAACATCAGATTCCCAAAGTTGTCGCTTCCAGTAACCAACGAGCAGTCATTGAACTTTTATTGAAGAAGAACAATCTGTTTGAACGATTTGAGACGATTGTTTCTGCAGAAAATGTTCAACGAGCAAAACCAGACCCAGAAATTTTCTTGTTAGCTAATCAGAAGCTAGGTACAGCGAAGAAAGAAACATTGATTTTAGAAGATTCACAAAATGGTATTTTAGCAGCTTCTGCGGCTGAGATCCCGGTAGTCATGGTACCAGATCTGCTTCCACCATCCCAAGAATTGATCAAAAAAACAGCTGGGGTTGTTTCTTCTTTACATGAAATCCCTGCATTGTTAAAATAAAAATCCATCTCTTTTCGTATCTTATTTTAGATAAGATAGAAAGGAGATGTTTTTTTGGGAAAACGATTGATCAAAGAAGTACCTACTAGCTCTTTACCAAGGGAACGTATGGAAATTTATGGCGCTGAAGCTTTATAGGATCAGGAGCTTTTGGCAATCTTACTGCGTACCGGTCAACACCCTTATAGTGTGATGTCGATTGCTGGAAATCTGTTAAAAACGTTTGGAGGACTGGCCTCTTTACGACAGGCTACTTTGCATGAGTTAGAAGAGATTCGAGGGATAGGACGCGTGAAAGCAATCGAAATCAAAGCCTTGATCGAATTAGGTCGACGAATTCAGACGGATCATGAAAGAGCGGCTCCACCGGTTCGTACCAGCTACGAATTGGCCCAGCAATTGATTCTGGAAATGAAAGATCACAAACAAGAACATTTGGTTTGTATTTATTTGGACACGAAGAATCAAGTGATCTTAAAAAAAACAGTGTTCATCGGTTCGCTGAATCAGTCAGTCGCTCATCCTAGAGAAATTTTCCATTATGCTGTACGTTATTGTGCAGCAAGGATCGTTTTAGCGCATAATCATCCTTCTGGTAATGTTATTCCATCGCAGCAGGATATGAATTTTACCAAAAGGATACAAAAGTGTGGAGAAATGATGGGGATCACTGTACTGGACCACTTGATCATCGGACGCAAACGATATTTTAGTTTGAGAGAAGAAGGAATGATGGAAGAGAAGTAAGTTGCTTTCTTGCAAAAAAAATGAAGCAAGTGTACAATTATATTGTAATTTTGTTTGGGAATAGAAGTTGAAACATCTGTTGCACCTCTATCGTACACGAGCAATGTTACAATTTAAATTAGTGCTTTTGGCACGAGGAGGATATTATTATGGAAAACGGAACAGTAAAATGGTTCAACGCTGAAAAAGGATTTGGATTTATCTCACGTGAAGATGGAAGCGACGTATTCGTTCACTTCTCAGCTATCCAAGGTGACGGATTCAAAACATTAGAAGAAGGTCAAGCAGTGACTTTCGACGTTGAAGAATCAGACCGCGGCCCACAAGCTGCAAACGTTGTAAAAGCTTAATTTTATCTGTAAATCAAATTGATGGTAGACATCAATTTTTACGAGAGAACAAAGCGAGTAACAAAAATA
>NZ_JAKZIW010000045.1:0-17356 GCF_031143325.1 Enterococcus sp. FR204
TCCGTATCTGGTTCTGGAATTACATCTGGTTTTTCTTCTGGGGCTACCTCTGGTTTTTCTGGATTTTCAGTTTCATTATCTGTGTCTGGATTTGTTTCCGGTACTGTTTGGTTTCCAGAATCCGTATCTGGTTCTGGAGTCACATCTGGTTTTTCTTCTGGGTCTACATCTGGTTTTTCTCCAGGGGTTATTTCAGGTTTTGATTCATTGTCTGGCTCTGGTTGAGTTTCTGTATCGGGTTCTTCTCCAGGTTCTATTTCCGGTTTCTGTTCTCCGTCTGGATTTTCTGTAGGCGGTACTTCTGGCTTATTTTCATTTTCTGGTTTATCTGTTGGTTCTTCAACAAGATCTCCTCCTGAGTCGATAGCTGAATCTTGCTCAATTGTCTGCCGCTGACTATACGGCGTTAAATGATGATGATCGTTCGGTAGTCCATCTGATACCTTGACAGTAAAAAGCGCTGGTTTTAACAAGTCCTGATTTAATGTAACGGTGAAGGTAAATATCGCTTGCTTGTGTTGGATAGTCAAAGTGTTCTCGTCATAGCCAATCGACAAAGCGGGATCAACATTCTCAAATGTAACAGCTGATTGTAGTATAGGTGCTAAGTCTCCTGAATAGTCAATTTTTGCTTTGATGGTCGCTGTTTGTCCTTTTCTTAATTTTGCGACTCCTGAATTGAAGGATGAAAATTCATCCTGAAAGGTAATTCGATTGACGTTGGCCCACTTGGTTTCTGTCCATTTGGCTGTTTCTATCTCCTCTGTGTGGACTGTCTGATTTATAGTAAGCGATAAGCTTAAGGCTGCAAATGTTGATATTAAGATGGTTGAATATCTCATAACTCTCTCACTCCTTGATTTTTTTGTATGCAAGAAATAAGATAGTAGAGATTCTACCTATATGTTTACTGTTTTTTTGTCTAAATTTATGAAAAAAACAGTAATATTTTCAAGTTTTAACAATTTAAGTAAAAAGGAGCCTCTTTCATGCAAACTCAAGAAGCGATTAAAACGTTTCTCTTGAAGAAAAAAAGCAATACAAAATTAGATATTTTTCTTTTCCTATCTGAACATCGTTTCTTTATTACTACACAATATTTAGCAGATCATTTCCATATGTCTGAATCAAATTTTTTACTATACATCAAAGAATTAGAACAAGACTTTGAGCGTCTCAATCTAACAGAACTGCATATTGATAAGCAAAAACCTTTTTTAAAGTTGAATTTTGAAGGAATTGATCCGGCTTACTGCTATTATCGTCTATTTGGAAGATACTGCAACGAATCAGTCAGTTATCAGATCTTGACTTCTTTGTTCAGCTGTCAGACAAATTCGATTATCAGTTTAAGTCAGCAAACAAACTATAGTGCCTCTTATTTGTATACGAAAATGAAAAAGATTAATGCATTTTTAGCATTGTACGGTTTGTCTATCTCCTTTTCTAATAACGGCAGAAAGTCTTTTTCTGGAAAAGAGGTACAAATTCAATATGCAGCATTAGATATTTATTGGAACATCTTTTCAAGTACTGCTACAGAATTTTATGATGAAGATCCGCAAGTAGTGGCTTTTATGATGAATACTTTTTTTAAAAAAGAAGTACTTGACCGACTAAATAGCGGTATGATAGATAAATTATATTTTCTATTAAAAATATGTAAAGAGAATTTTCCTGCAACTTCTGTGAAAGACGTACAAAAAGAATTCACAGAGTATGAATATATTGACTTTTTTATTGATCCCTCTGTAGATATTTTGCGACCTAATCTGCCAATTTGTCGCGAACAACGCATCTTAGTGAATATTTTAGCTCGACTTTCTATCACGAAAATCGAATCGGAAGAAACAAGCTTGGAGCAATACAAACTTTTAAAAAAAGCAAACGTTCCTCATGTTCTTTATTCAAGAGAAATGGTGGAGTCCTTTTGTACTGTATTTGATTTGTTTATACCTGAAAAAGAAAAGATTCTTTACTCATTGGCATTCGCACGAAATAAACTTTATAATGGATTTCTTAACTTCAATCAACCAAATACGCCCCTTCCTACTTTCATGCTTTATCAAGAACATAGCGTATTGAAAGAAGTCCAAACCGCCATTGAACAATTTTATATGGATTTCAGAGAACAAAATCAACACTTGTTACCAGTTATTTTAGAAAAGGAAAATGTGCAATGGATGGTTGAAGACCTAGTACATTTGTATGATCGCTACAAAAAACAGCCGCGAATTGTGATTGGTGTGAACTATACGCGTGATTTCTATATCAGTAAAGATCTGATCGTTAAGATAGAACAAATTTTTTCAAATGAATCGATCAAAATACAAAATGATTTTATGGAGAACTGCAACATCGTTATCAGCGACTGCCCTTTGAAACAATTGCCTTCTCATATCAAAAAAATCTATATTTTAAAAGGAATCATCACACCAGAAGACTGGAAAAAAGTGATTATGAGGATCTCAGAATATATCTTTGAATTAAAAGAAGAAGCACTCATGGATCAATCGAAAAAAGAAAATCAAGTTACTTCCTAGACCAAATAAGATACATAAATCCGAATGCTTATTAACAACCTCCGGATTTATGTATCAAGAATTTGAACATCCTTCTTATTTACATAATAAAATTACAGTTTTTTTCACTAATTATCTTTACTTTTGTTTCCTTTTTCGATTGCTTCCCATAATCCATTTAGATAAACAGCACCTAATGCTCGATCATATAAGCCGTATCCTGGTCTTCCTGTCTCATTCCAGATCATTCTTCCATGATCAGGACGGATGTATCCGTTAAATCCGTTGTCATACATTGTTTTTAGTATGCGGTACATGTCTAATGAACCGTATTCGGATTTATGCGGTGCCTCATAGAAATCTCGATTAGCTAAAAATTTAATATTTCGAACATGTGCAAATGGGATTCGATCTCTTTGGCAAAATTCTGCTAAAATCCCATATACATCATTTTCTGGATCTTCTGCAATACTCCCTGTACAAAGAGTGATTCCGTTATAAGGGCTGTCTACTATGCGGCACAACCAATCTAAATCTTCTCGATTCTTTACGATTCGAGGTAATCCAAAAATCGAGTATGGCGGATCATCTGGATGTACAGCCATTTTGACCCCTACCTCTTCACATGTTGGGATGATTGATTGGAGAAAATAGGCAAAATTTTCTCGAAGTTTTTCTTCGTCTACTGATGCATAGGCTTCAAGCAAGGATTTGATATGAGCTAAGCGCTCAGGTTCCCATCCCGGCAATTCAAATTCATTGCTGGAATGTTCGATGCGCGCGACGATTTCTCTTGGATCATCTGGAATATCATCAGATATAAAAGCTAACGTGGATGAGCCGTCTTCTAAGCGGTAGTCAAGGTCAGATTTCACCCAGTCAAATACAGGCATAAAATTATAGCAGATGACTTCTATTCCATATTCTGCCAAGTTTCGGATTGTCTGCTTATAGTTTTCGATATACTGCTCACGGGAAGGTAATCCAATTTTAATGGCATCATGCACATTGACGCTTTCAATTACTTTTAGTGTTAACCCACGAGACTCAATTTCTTCTTTTAGTTCTTTGATCCTCTCCCTAGGCCATACCTCTCCTACTGGTATATCCATCAATGTGCCTACAATCCCTTTGACCGCAGGAATCTGTCTGATTTCATCTAAGGTAATCTTTTCTTCCTGTGATCCGTACCATCTAAAAGTCATTTCCATGATAAATTTCCTCCATGTTCTTGTAAGTAATCCTGTAATGTTTTTCGTACGGCATTTGGTCCTGCTACCATCTTGATGAACATTTCTTCTATTTTTCTGCCAAGCTCTGCTTGGTAAAGATCTACACCAAAAATTTCTTTATTTGACAAAATAGGAGCCATTTTCTCATGAATATGTGATGTATCTTGCATACCCAGTTGAATATCGGAAAGCTTATGCTGAAGGTCTGTCAATAGTGGGTCTGGACTCGGGATGAATGGTTTTCCTTGATCATCAATGCCAATAAGGTATCGAAGCCAAGCGGCGAGAGTCAATGGTATGAATACAAGTGTCTGCGGGTCTTTAACTTCTATTTCCATATATTTTTTAATCGTCTCACCATAACGAATCGCCACCTTTTGAGAGGTATCCGTGGCGATTCGCTGAGGCATATCAGGAATATTTGGATTAGAAAAGCGCACAGTAATTACTTCTTCCAGAAAGATCTTTGGATCAATGATACCTGGAGACTCCACAACTGGGAGGCCTTCATTGTACCCGATTTCAGAAACTAGCAGCGATAAATCTGGATCTTTCATCTCCTCAGCTATGCTCCTATACCCCAGTAAACAACCCATAATAGCTAAAGACGTATGCAAAGGATTAAGGCAAGTCGTCACCTTCATCGTATCTGCTTTATCTACCGTTGCACGATCAGTCAAGAATACCCCAGCTTTTTCGAATTTCGGACGTCCATTGGGAAAATGATCTTCCATGATTAAATAATGGATGTCCTCTGTATTGACAAATGGAGCAATATTATTTCCTTTTGCGGTTTGGAAAATCGACATATTTGAAAAGCCCTCTTTTGCCAACATTTTGCTAACTGACAAGGAAGGATTCGGGGTGATACGATCAATCATCGTCCATGGAAACGCAACAATTTCTTCATTCGATAAGTATTGGATAAATGTATTTTGTACATAACCTTCCTTTTGCCATTCTTTTGCGATCGTTAGCAAAGAAGTACGTAATTGACTACCGTTTTGTGAAAAATTATCTGTAGAGACAAGTGCAATCGGCCAAACTCCAGATAAAAAACGTTTATAAAGTAGCGCAGCAAGAATACTCATTGTATGTGATGGCTTCTTTGGACCATTTTTTATATCGACTGCAATCGGTCCTATATATTTATTATTTGTATCTTTCAATCGATAACCTTTTTCAGTAATAGCAAAAGTAACTAATTGTAAACTAGGATTTTCAAAGTGTCGAATCATCTTATCAAAGTGTTCAGAACAATCTGGATGACAATACAGACTGTCAGCTGTCGCAGCTAATATACGTTTGACGAACTCTCCACTGCTTGGCATGACCACTTCAAGAATCAAATCATCAAAACCTTGGTAAGCCCTTTCAATTATTTCTTCATCGAATGTTTCACAAACAATGACACCAGTGGACAATTCGCCTAGATCCGCTAAACGTTGAGCGATTTCTGCATGAAATCCTCGATAAAGATTTCCGCCACCGAAATGGATCCAGACAGGATTTTTTTGTCCATTTTCTCTTAATGATGCACGGTCAAAATGAGGTATTTCTACTTCTTTTTGAGATAATTCAGGAATAAAGTTCCTCCAGTTGTTTAAATCAATCATTTTTCCCCTCCTAAACTAACATATTAGTTTTTGTATTCAAGTGAATTTTATGCAATAAAAATCGCTATGTCAACCAAAATTTTACTATTTATACAAATTTCCTAGTTAATGTGACATATCAGATTATTTTTCAGACCTCTTCTGTTATACTACGTTCATAGAAATGATTTTGGAGGTATAAAAATGAAAAGCAGCTTGCAATCTCAAGCTTATCAAGCGATTCGTAAACAAATTATCTATGCTGACTTAGAACCTGGAAGGAAAATATCTGAAAAGGCACTGGAGGAACATCTTGCTATCGGCCGGACTCCCATTCGCGAAGCATTGATTCAACTACGTCAGCAAGAACTCGTGTATACGATACCTCAAAGTGGTACGTATGTTTCAAAAATTAATCTTGTTTCTGCAGAAAATGCTCGCTTTGTCCGAGAACAGTTGGAAGAGCAAATCATGATTGAATGTTGTTCCAAATTGGACACACAAACACGAATAGTGCTAGAAACGATTTTAGAAGAACAAGAAAAAGCAGTCAAAATAAATGACGAACGCGCTTTTTTCCGTGCAGATAATTTATTTCATGAAGCTTGTTTCGAAATTGCAGGAAGAAAAGAAGTTTGGAACTGGTTAGATGACCATAATACCCATTTAGAACGTTTCCGCTGGTTACGAGTGACCATTCAGGGACTTCCATGGGAAACGATCATGGAACAACATTATGATTTACTCAAGGCTTTAGTTGATAAAAAACCAGAAGAAGCTCGATTTCAAACGGGATTGCATTTACACATGATGCTGAAAGAACAGGAAACTGTTACTCAACGTTATCCCGAGTATTTCCAGCAGTAGCATTTTCTTGCGACCTCTTCTATTTTTATAATTAACCTTCGTTTTTGAGTAATCTTTATTAAATAACAAAATATCCATTGACTTTGCAACTCCAACTAAATTACAATAATTATAAATAAATAATTATTATTGGAGGTTTTACTATGTCATTGATTGGGAAAAAAATCGAAGAATTTAATGCACATGCTTATCATCAAGGAGAATTTTTAGAAGTCAGTGAAAAAGATCTTATGGGGAACTGGAGTATTCTTTGCTTCTATCCAGCTGATTTTACTTTTGTTTGTCCTACTGAATTAGAAGACTTACAAGAACAATACAGTACATTGAAATCTTTAGGTGTTGAAGTCTTTTCTTGCTCTACCGATACCCACTTTACTCACAAAGCATGGCATGATACATCAGATGCTATCGGTAAAATCGAATACGTGATGATCGGTGATCCGTCTCATCAGATTTCTCGTATTTTTGATGTTTTGGATGAAGAGCAAGGATTAGCTCAGCGAGGAACATTTATTATTGATCCAGACGGAATCGTTCAAGCTATGGAAATCAATGCAGATGGAATCGGTCGTGACGCTAGTGCACTGATTGATAAGATTCGCGCTGCTCAATATGTACGTACCCACCCAGGTGAAGTTTGTCCGGCAAAATGGAAAGAAAGTGGCGAAACATTGAAACCAAGTTTTGATCTTGTTGGAAAGATTTAGGTGGTGGATATGTTAGACAAAGAAACTAAACAAAATCTCGAACAATATTTAGCACTGATTGAATCTCCTATTGTTTTTTCTGTTAGTTTGGATACTAGTGAAAATAGTCAAAAACTAGCTGAATTTACGAAGGAAATAGCAGAAATGTCTCCTAAAATCTCTTGGGAAAAAAGAGATTCGATGCGCACACCTAGTTTTTCTATCAATCCAGTTGGCAAAGAAAGTGGAATCGTTTTTGCTGGTATCCCCCTCGGTCATGAATTTTCCTCTTTTTTACTGGCTATGTTACAAATTAGTGGACGGGCACCGAAAATCAGTGAATCTTTGAGTCTTAAAATCAAAAAAATAACACAAACATTGCATTTTGACAGTTATGTTAGCTTGACTTGTCATAATTGCCCCGACGTTGTACAGGCATTGAATATATTAGCTGTATTAAATCTAAATATTACTCATACGATGATTGAAGGTGGGATGTTCCAAAAAGAAATCGATGATAAAAAAATCATGGCAGTGCCAACTGTGTTTTTAAATGGAGAAGAATTTAGTAGCGGACGCATGACGATCGAACAAATTGTTGAAAAAATCACTGGCCCTTTGATTGAAGAAGAGTTGTTTGAAAAAGAACCTTATGATGTATTAGTGATTGGCGGTGGACCAGCAGCTAGTAGTGCAGCTATCTATGCAGCACGTAAAGGAATCCGTACAGGACTTGTCGCTGATTCTTTCGGCGGACAAGTCGTTGAAACACTCGGGATTGAAAATATGATTGGTACCCCTTACACAGAAGGTCCAAAATTGATGCAGCAAGTAGAAAGTCATGTGCGTAGTTACCCTATCGACATTATGATGAATCAACAGGCCGTTTCCTTAAATAAAGAGCAACATTTTATTAATATTGGCTTAGCTAACGGTATATCACTTAAAGCAAAAACCGCAATCATCGCGACAGGTGCGCACTGGCGTTCTATCAATGTACCAGGCGAAAAAGAGTTTAAAAATAAAGGAATTGCTTATTGCCCACACTGTGACGGCCCTTTATTTAAAGGAAAAGAGATTGCTGTAATCGGTGGTGGTAATTCTGGTGTTGAAGCAGCGATTGATCTAGCTGGGTTAGCAAAACATGTTTATGTTCTAGAATTCTTACCCGAATTAAAAGCAGATCAAGTTTTACAGGATAAACTAGTTTCTCTTGCGAATGTCACTGTTATCAAAAATGCAGCGACGAAAGAAATCAGCGGGTCGAATCAGGTCGAATCTCTCTCCTATATCGATCAACATACGAAAGAGTTGCATACTCTAGCTGTTTCAGGTGTATTCATTTTAGTCGGTTTACTTCCTAACTCGGATTGGCTAGATGGAACAATCGAAATGAACCCAAGAAATGAAATAGTGACTGAGAAAAATGGCGCGACGAATATCCCCGGTGTTTTCGCAGCTGGTGATTGTACAGATAGTCCATACAAACAAATCATTGTTTCAATGGGTTCAGGAGCTACTGCAGCTTTAGGAGCCTTCGATTATTTGATGCGCACTTGAGCGATGAAGATTATACAAAAGACAGATAGAGGTTGTAATCCTGCCGTTTCGCTCCGAGTCACAAGGAACAATTTAATAAACAGTTTCTCATGTTTGTTGAATATTGTGACTTGTGACCAAGGAGTTGACAGGACAACACCGTTCACTCGGAAAAAAGGATTGTGACAAGAATTTTGTCACAATCCTTTTTGTTTTTTTGAATAATCGCTTTTTCTTCTCTTTTTCTTATATACTATAAGTAGTAAATAATTTGAAAAAAAGAAAGGTGACTGATTATGGCGCAAAATCGTATTTTTACGACAAGTTTTGCAAGCGTTTATCCTATGTATGTAGCAAAAGCGGAGAGAAAAGATCGTATAAAAGAGGAAGTAGATGAAATCATTTGTTGGCTGACGGGTTATTCCCAAACAGAACTAGAATATCAACTACAAAAACAAGTGACTTTCGAACAATTTTTTGCGGAAGCCCCTGTCCCCAATCCTTCACGTTCCTTGATTACAGGTGTTGTTTGTGGTGTACGAGTAGAAGACATCGGGGATAACTTGATGAAAGAAATTCGTTATTTAGATAAAATGATCGATGAGCTAGCAAAAGGCAAAAAAATGGAAAAGATCCTCAGAAGTTGATTTTTCCAGAGATATTCTTCTCCTTCGCTCATTTTGTAACATTTAATTTGGTAAAATGACTAGTTCACGTTAAAATAAGTCAAAGGAGGTTTTCTTATATGTTTGAGACGATTAAACAAAATATTCAAAAATACGCCTTATTAAGAGCTGCTGTTTATATTATTTCTGGGATTGCGATTGTGCTAAACCCTTCTGCTGTTTTTCATTTTATCGGTTATCTGATCACCGCCTATCTTGTTTTGCTTGGGTTGTTGAATCTTTTTGAGGCTTACCGTTTTAAAAGGAAAACAGGTTCTTGGAGTATCGGTCTGTTCAGTGGTCTTTTTTTCCTGATCTTAGCGTAGTGAATACAAAAGAAGGATCAACAATTTTGGGTGCTTCTGTGGTAGATGACATTTTGGTCGTTTTAGTTCTAAGTTTCAGCCTATCTTTTCTAACGGGGGAAGCTTCTAGCAATGCTTCTTTACCGCTTGTTTTGATTGAACAGCTAATTTATTTTGTTTTTATTTTCTTATTAGTCAAATGGATTGCGCCTTTCCTACTTTCATTTGCAGAAAAAGTGTACGCAAATTCTTCTATTATCATCGTATCGCTAGTTATTTGTTTAGGAATGTCTTACGTAGCGGATCTTGTTGGGCTTAGCTCTGTCATTGGTGCTTTTTTTGCTGGGATAGCTGTCAGTCAGACAAAGGTTAAAGAAGAAGTATACCACAATGTAGAGGCTTTAGGATATGCAGTATTTATACCAGTATTTTTTGTCAGTGTAGGATTAGAAGTTGATTTTTCTGACTTTAGTGAACAACTACTCTTTATTTCTATATTGACGCTTGTAGCGATTTTGACCAAATTGCTTGGAGGTTATTTTGGTGCTCAGATTGCCGGTTTTTCTCAACATAGTTCATTGATGGTCGGTGCTGGTATGATTTCGCGTGGAGAAATGGCTTTGATCATTTTACAAATTGGACAGCAAAGTCAATTGATCGAACCACAGTACTATTCACCTTTAGTTATCGTGATTTTATTAAGTACACTTATTTCTCCACTTGTTCTCAAATATTTTACAAAAAAAGTTTATGAAGTGTGAGTAAATCAAAAAGAAGTTGTGAAAGAGACATCGTGAAAACCGTTTATTTGAAAAAAGGACTGTGACGATAACGCCACAGTCCTTTTACTGTACTTAAAAAGCAATTTTTTATTGATAATTTTGGTTGAGGTATTGCAATAGTTCCGGTGCTCGTTTGGTTGCTGAATCATCATCTTCTTTATTTTCCAACATGCTGACCATCATATAACCTTGGTTATCAGGATTGAAAGCAAACAAGAAACTGTTCTCTTTCCCCTTTTCATCCTGTTTTTCTTTGATTTCCGCTGTACCAGTTTTCGCTGCCAACGGAATCCCTAAAGCAGAAAGAGAATGTGCTGTACCATTTACATCTTGCACAACTTCTCTCAGATCTGGCACGATCGTTTGTACTGCTGTTTCGCCGATGACATTCTTCTTATCTTTTGTCTCTTTATCTGCAATCAATTTAGGATAGACAAGTGTGCCATTGTTGGCAAAAACAGAATACATTGCTGCTTGCTGGATAGGATTAATTAGAAGTTCGCCCTGTCCATATCCAGTATCAGCTAGCAAGATATCTGAGTTAAAGCTATCTTCATTAGAAATTTGTGCTGGATTCATACTAATTGGCAAATCAAGGTCTTCACCAAAAATGAATTTATCTAAGCCTGTACGAAATTTTTTCTCACCCATTTTCAACGTTTCTTGTGCCATATATATATTATCGGAATAGATCAAAGCAGTTTTTAAGTCTACTTGTGATACATCACTGACACGCGTTACTTGATAAGATCCCCAAGAACTGTCTTTTTGCCATTTAAGCCCGTTGATCGTCAACACTTCATTTGGATCGATAGTGCCGTTGTCGAGACCGATTGCTGCTGTGATCATTTTAAACGTAGATCCAGGAGCATAACCTGTCGCAAATCGACTGATGAATGGCTGTTCAGCATTTTCTTCATAAGCTTTGTAATCTTCTTGTGAGATCCCGTTTGTCATTTTGTTTGGATCATAGCTTGGAGAGCTAGCAAGCGCAAGAAGATCACCGGTTTTTGGCGTTGTCGCAACAGTTGACCCATCTTTTCCTCCTAGACTGTCAAAAGCTGTTTTTTGTGCCTTCGCATCGATTGTCAATTTGATATCTTTGCCATTTTGAACTTCATGTTCGATCAGAACTTTTTTCTCTACACCGTCTGCATCTGTAATGCTTAATTTCCCACCTGTTATCCCACGAAGATCCTTATCAAAAGCCATCTCCAAACCTGAGCGACCGATTTTTCCATTACTGCTTAATTCTGGATTCTTATCAATATCTTCTGCTGTGATATCTCCCACGTAACCAATCAGCTGAGCAGCTGCTTCACCCAAAGGATAATATCTGCCGTCTACTTCTTGAATGGTAGCTCCAGCTGGAAGTTCTGGCGTTGCTCCATCAATGATTTTCAATGGGACAAAGTAATCGGGTTGTACCCAGCTTTGTGAAATCGCCTGATTGATAGCATCTTCTGTTAAGTCGAAGGAGGAAGCAATCGCTTTGATATTGGCTGTTTTTTCGTCTCCATCTCCAAGTTTACTTGGAACGACTCCTAATTGTTTTAGTTTGCCTGTTGTTGCTAATGGTTCACCATTTCGATCTATAATATTCCCTCTTGCTGCTTCTTGTGTGGTCAGGCTTACTTTGTCATTTCCTTCCATTTCTGGAAAAACCAAGTTGGGTTGCCAGTTGATCGTGGTTTGACCATCATTTCTGTCTAATGTTCCTTTATAAGAAAGATCTTTCAATTCACCTAATGAGGTATTCATCTTTGCTTTATATGAGAAGCTATAAGTAGAATCGTCTTTTTTATCTACTTTTAGATTCGATATCTGAAGTCCTTTGACATCAGCAGCACCGTATATATTCTGGTATTTCTCTAAGATCTCTTTTTCAGATAATGCACTTTTATTTGCCGCCTTTTTTGATGCCATTTCTGCAGCTTTGTTATAATCTCCTTTGTTCAAAGCTTGGACAAATTGCTCAACCGTCTTTTCTCCAGCTTCTACTGCTTGGTTTTCTTGATAGTGCTGGTAGTAAAAATAACCGCCACCCGCAGCTGCTATTAAGATCACTGCGCCGGCAATATAAGCGCCTGTTCGATTTTTGCCGTGCTTGTCACTTCTTTTCATTTTTTCCTCCTTCTCTTGCTTGTCATTCCTTTATTTTCACTATTTATCCCTGTTTATTCTAACATAATAAAAGAAGTCAGAACATAACATAGATTGTTATTTCTAACTTCTTTTATTTTCTTTACTTAATTATTCAGAAATTTTTTGATTGCTTCTTGGTTTTTGGTCAAATCTAATTCCAGAACACTTCCGGAAGGCGTATTGTCGTTGAAGTCCCAACTGCCGTCTACTGGTACGGATAATGTATCGATCTTTTTATTATTGTCTTTGAGGAAATCCAAACGAACCTTCCAGAAGCACACTTTCTGGAAGGTTCGTTTGGATACTACCAAGTAATTTCCCAACCGCTTTGGGTAGCTTGAATATTGAAGTTACGTCTTTCAGCTGCTGAGAGATAGCTTTGATCACTTGCTGCTGCCTTCTGATCCTCCCGAAGTCTCCTTCTTTGTCTTCCCGAAATCGAGCATACTGGAGTAAAGTATTACCATCCATCACTTGCTCTCCTTTGTTTATATATACGCCATCTAAATCTAAAGATTTTTCTGCATCGATCTTGACTCCACCAGGAAACAGTTCATTAACGCAATCGATAAAATCTTGAAATGTGATACTTGCATAATAGGGAGCTTCAAATTTGAAATTTTCCTTTAATGTTTGATTTAATAAATCAACTCCCCCATAAGAGTAAGCTGCATTTATCTTATTCATTCCGTAACCTGGAATATCGACATATGAATCTCTCATGATAGAGATCAGTTTTGCTTGTTGTGTTTTCTGGTTGTATTGTGCAACCAGAAGTGAATCCGAGCGACCGTTTTCGTCTTTCGAACGAGCATCTGAACCAATCAAAGCCACATTTAGTGTGGTAGGGACACTTTTCGGCTTACCTTTTTCACAGTTGAACTCTGTTTTGCAGACGAAAATCCATGGATAAACTCAATCGAAAAATAGCCAACTACTAATGTAAGCAGTAACAAAATAGATAATATGATTTTTTGAGATACTTTCATTGCGAATTCCTCTTTCTAAAAGAACCTCTCGCTTGAAAAATAAAAGATTGTACTTTATGATAATTCAAACTGAGAGTTTCTCAGTTTCTCTTTATTGTTTTTCAGGTCGATAGAGCGGCAACTCTTCGGCCTGTATCTTTGAAGAAATATTCAACGTGATTCCGATTCCTAAAGAAAGGATCAGATAACTTGTTCCTCCGTAGCTAACAAATGGCAATGGCACACCAGTCATTGGCATCAGCCCCGCGATACTTCCCACGTTCATTATCGTCTGAACGAATAGCAAAGTTCCGAATCCTAAAAGAAACAATCCAGCTTGCTGATTTTTACAGCGACTGCTTAAACAAAAGATTCTCATGCATAATGAGAACAATAAGAAAAGCACACACAATGCACCGATTAGCCCAAGCTCTTCTGTAATAATCGAAAAAATAAAATCTGTTTCTGTCTCTGGAAGATACCCTTTTTTTGTGATACTATTTCCTAATCCCCGCCCAAATATGCCACCATTATATAGTGCATAAAACGAATGGGTCATTTGATAGCCCGCACCATGACTATCGATAAAAGGATCTCTTAAAGTCGCGATCCTTTCATAAGCATGATTAAACATCTGTGGAAGCCAACCTTTATTTCCTAAATATAATACCCCGCCTGCTGCTCCAATCAGCAATGCAGAAAAAGTAACGATTAGATAGATCCCTTTTTTAAATGGAACCGCCGCTGCCCAAAATATGACCCACGCAATCGAAAGGATCATCAATGCTCCAGCAATCTTTGGCTGGAATAAAATCAGAAAAGTTATACCTACTGTAATCAGGAATGGTTTTTTTAGATCTTTTGGGCTACTATTTCCGTCACGAAAAAACCAGCTTAAATAAAAAATCAAAAAAAGATTTGCCAGTTCAGAAGGCTGGAATTGAATGCCAAACAGAGAGATCCAACGTTGTGCGCCATTGACAGTGACACCGAATATCCCTATTCTTACTAATACTAAAAAGAAAATCGATAAGGCTAAACCGTATCCTGCTATTTTAGGGTGAAGTAAATAGTGTAGTTTGACTGAACGAGCTAAGAAGATCACGCTCCAACTCAAAAATATGAAAATTAGTTGACGCAATAATAGACTTTTTGTATTTTCATCGGCTTGCAATAAACGATAAGAACTGGCACTGTATACTTCTAAAAGACCGATCATGGACAAAGTCAAATAAGGACCCAAAATCCACCAATCGATCTTTTTTCTTTTTTTCACCGCATCTCCTCCTCACACAGCAATCCACTTGTCAGGTGAGGAGCGAGTTTGTCTCATCAAATAAGTCAGTCACAAAAATATAAAGAAAAGGTCAGAAACCTTTTCGAACAAGAATTCTGACCTAGCATCATCTCATCGTCCGAGTTTTAGCACTATACAACGTAAAGAAAACATTCTTAGCTATTGGAAAAAGCCTTAATCCGACAGTTTCTGTTTTACCCATTGGCGACTTTCGACGTTTCTGGGCAACAGCCTATGTTTGTATAGGAGCCTCACCTAACAAGGTTATTACTATATTCTATTTACGAGTTCATGATAGACTTTTCCTAATGATTAGGCAATGGAATTTGAAATGAAATAGTGAAATTTAACAATCTTTAATATTTTTTAGAAAAAAATAACAAATAAGTTGAAAGAATCCCGTTGCAAATTCTTTCAGTTGCACCAGGATTCTTTGATAATTTTTTAGTTTTATGTGTTTTTTTATGTGTTTTTCACTTTTCGGAATAAATATTTATTTGTTAAAGTAATTAAACAATCCGCTAATCGTTTGATCTGGCATTTCTATTTCCTTACCATCTAAAGTAACAGTAGTAACGACAAAATGGTCTTGCAATGGCGGAACTTCTAAGTACTGCCCTTGCAGAAAATCATTCACTGTTTCATATTCTTTTTTCATTTCTTTTGAATCTGTCGATGGTTTATAGCTTATTTTTAACATAACTAGTGCTCCTTTTTATTCGGGACGTGCAATCGTGAAAATTTCTCCTATTGCTGCATAATCATTTCCTGCCAAACGGCTTACAGCATTCAATTTTCTTGGATCGATCCTTCCTGTCTTATCATCATAGACTGTTTCATTTAAATGATATTTCTGTACTTCTAGCAAAAATAAATCAGCTGTTACTTTATTTTTATTCCGTATCTCGACATGTTCATATAAGGATGTTTCAAAACGAACTTTTGCTTCTGTCAATGCTGGTACTGAAATGATTACTGAATCAGTTAAAGTCAAGTCAGTCAGGTACAGTTCGCTTTCCTCATTAGGCAGATTGGCTGCTGTTTTATTTACTTCTTCTACGTTGTCCTCATCAAGGATATGGATAACAGCTTCTCTTGTCTCAAGAATATTCTTTGCTGTGTCTTTTACTGCATCTTGTTTTCTCTGGATCGCCAAGGATAAGATGGGTGGATTCGAACTGACGATATTGAAGTAACTGAAGGGTGCGATATTCACTATATCTTTTGCTGATTTAGTCGTTACTACTGCTACTGGTCTAGGGATGACTGAACCAATCAGCAACTTGTAATTTTCACGTTCTGTCAATTCTGAAGGACTCCGTTCAAACATGGTTTCGCCTTCTTTCTATAAAATTCGTTAAAAAGCAGATCTTGAAGACAAAATGAAAAGTAATGCTTTTTTCATCTTCTTAGAATCTGCTTTAAACTATCTATCAATTTTTCTTTTTTGTCAAGAATCTGTGCCGTGCGTGTTTTTTAGTTATTTGCTTTACTTGCGGCTTCGACATATCTTTTAGTGATCAATTGCGGACGGGTGATAATAGATCCAACTACGACTGAAAAAGCACCTAATTCATATGCTTTCTCTACTTGTTCAGGAGAGTCAGTATGTCCTTCCATAATTACTGGGATATTGACTTGTTCTATGATTTGATTCAATAAATCAAAATCAGGTGTCTGCGTCTTTCGTGAATATTCTGTATAGCCTGCTAAAGTCGTAGACAAAAGATCAAAACCATCTTCTTGCGCTTGAAGCGCTTCCTCAAAAGTCGAAATATCTGCCATAGCTAACCGACCGTGTTCGTGAATCATTTGGACAAGTTCAGCAGTTGTTTTTTCTGTCGGACGTTTACGAGAAGTTGCATCCAGTGCAATGATTTCTGCTTGCGTCTCCAAAAGTTCTTCCACTTCTTTTTCTGTCGCAGTAATAAACACTTCTGACCCATCGTAATCTCTTTTGATAATCCCTATTACCGGTAAATCAACGATTCGCTTGATTTCATTGATATCTTCTGTCGTATTTGCTCGAATACCAACTGCTCCGCCTTCTTTTGCAGCCAAAGCCATTCTCCCCATAATAAAAGAACTGTGTAGCGGCTCGTTTTCCAAAGCTTGACAAGAAACGACGACTCCGCCTTTGATTTGTTCCAGTGTATCCACAATATCTCCTCCAGTAATGTTATATAAAAATACAGCTTCATATAAAAATGTAACCCTTTTCTATTCAGGAGTCAATAATGAGCTATTTCTTTCAGCAGACCTTTCTTACTAAAAGAAAATTACTTCAAATTCTTCGTATACGACCAGCTTCTCTTCTGTAAATTCTATGTTCAACGCTTCTTTATAAGCATGTTTAAAAAACTCAGCATGGACTTTCCGCCAATAAGCTAATGTCCGATCCCCTTCTCCTTCTTTCCAAGCATGCTCTTTCGTGACTTCACTAAAAGGCAAGATGGTCACATTTATATTTTTGATGATACAAACTGGTTCATTTTTTCCATTCAGGACCACGTCTAATTGACCAACTTTTGGTAAAGGCTCATTCTCTTGTTTATACAGATCGTAACCACTTGATGTACCAGTCTTTATCTTTTATACAACTAGTTCGCTCAACTCGTCTGCCATTTTTTCTGTATCCCCAAATGAAAAGAAACCTAATTTTTCTGATTGATAACTAGGATATTTTTCTTGGAACTTTTTGACATATTCTTCTACTTGCTGATACATAACATCCACCCCTTTGCTTTTTATAA
>NZ_JAKZIW010000046.1:0-16956 GCF_031143325.1 Enterococcus sp. FR204
AGAAAAAGCCGTCTAGACACTCAGACGGACTGGTTTCTTTTTTCTTTTTCATAGCATTCCTGACAGATTCCATGGAACGTTAGCCGATGATCTTTTACTAAAAAATGATAACGTTCTTCTACTACTTGCTCCACTTCAAGTAAAAGATCCTCTTCTACTTCCTCGATCGTGCCGCAGTTCAAGCATAGTAAATGATGATGGAAATGTTTGGCGCCTTCTTTTCTCAAATCATAACGGGCTAATCCATCATTAAAACTTACTTTATCGACAATTTTCAATTCTGTCAAGATTTCAAGGGTTCGATAAACAGTAGCAAGTCCAATTTCCGGACTCTTTTTTTTCACTAAAAAGAAGATTTCTTCTGCAGATAAATGCTCTTTCTCATTTTCCAAAAGCACAAGCAGAGTAGCTTCTCTTTGCGGTGTCAGCTTAAACCCCGCTTCATGTAGCTGCTGTTTTGTTTTTTTCATCGCCGAAATAGCATTCATGACCATTTACTCAACCCCAACAATTTATAATAATTACAAATAAAAAAAGATATAACACTATGTTAATTAAAATTATTATAAGCTAGTTAAGAAAAACATGCAAGGGATTCTCAATTAGATTTTTTGACTAGTTTTGTCACACCGTTTTCTTGTGTAATCAATCCTTGTTTCAAAAGATTACCTAATGCGCGCTTAAATGCTCCTTTGCTGATACCAAAAGCTTTCATGATTTCTTCTGGATCCGATTTATCTGTAAAGTTGATTTGCTGATCTGCAGAACGTTCTAAAATGGTTAAAATCATTTGTGCATCATCTGATATAGCTTCATATGCTCTTGGCTTCAATGAAAGATTCAGTACACCGTCTGGTCGGACACCAATCACTCGACCTTTTATCTGCTCGCCTAGACGAGGTTCATTATATCGTTCAGAAGGATGGATAAACCCAAGATAGAAATCTTCCGTTAAAACGTACGTACCTGTTAATTTCAAGCGGTATACTGTTCCTATCACATCTTTGTTTTTCATTTCTTCTGTTCCATATTTGCTTAAAGATTTGAATATTTTTTCATCTGCTAAACTGCCCCAAATACGGTCTTTTGCATCAACTCTAAGGGAAATCATCAAGCGATCCCCTTTTTTAGGCCATAGCTCTGTCATTGTCGGCAATTCATCAAGAGATACGACAAAGTCTTTATCTGGAAGACCGATATCGACAAACGCACCTAAATCTTTTCGTGTAGCAGTAACGATTCCAAAAGCGTAATGACCGATACGGCTTTTAGGAATTTGTGTAGTGATCCGATTTTCATGTTTTTGATTTTGGTAACCGAATCCTTCAACTGCTTCACCGATTTTGTGTTCACCTTCTGATTTGCTTAAGCCAAAGGTTTGTCCGTTTTTTTGGACAAAGTAGTTTTTTTCATTTTCATCAATAATAATACCTGTAAATATAGTTGCTAATAAATCGTTCATTTTTTTCTCCCTCTATAGTGAAAGGTTTTCTTAATACATTTCTTTGCTATCATAACATAATGTTTTCTGATTGAATAGCTGACCCTTGCTTAAGGGAAATGAAAAAGGGAGTATGACAAAAATTGTGTCACATTCCCCTTTTTCGAATAAACGGTGTTAAACGGCAAGCTCACAACCTCTTTCGTTTAGCTAAAACTAATTGCTCCCATTTCCTCCGAACCACCCAGTTTTACAGTTGATCGTTACGATATAAAATGGCAAAGCACTTTCTCCAATGCCTTTCATCAATGCAGATTTTGTTGAAGTGGCATATAGATTGTAATAGCCTTCCCCATTTTCGATTCTGGCTTTTTCTAATCTGTATCCTCCTTCAACGATATATCCACGTTGGATACATGTAGCAATCACTTTGCTTTGGACACCTGGTGCCCATGTCCATGCTGGATTAGATGCATCGGCAATATCACTTGCTCTGGCAGATTTGATTGGCTGATTCGCCGAGTTTGAAGAGGAAGGGGTCGAGGATGCCGCTTCTTGCTGTGCTGCTTGTGCGACCGCAGCTTGTTGAGCGGCTTGAGCTGCAGCTGCTGCTTGAGCGGCTTGTTTTGCTTGTTCTTCAGCTGCTTTTTTCGCTTCTTCTGCTTTTTTCTTTTCCTCTTCTTCTTTTTTCTCTTTATCAGTGAGCATCTTATCTACTTGTTTCAATTGTTCATTCAACTGAGCAGATAGATCTGTATTTTTCACTTTTTCTACTGCTTCTTTTGCCGTCTTGTATTGGTCGCGTGTTGCTGAATCCACTACTTTTCCATTTTTAAAGACTATAGCTGTTTTTTCTTTAGCTGTTTGCAATTCAGCATATTGATTTTTAGCTTCTGTTTGTGCTTGTTGAATCAATTTTCCAAAATCTGTGTTATCCGTTTCGATTGCTTGGATCTCTTTATCTGCTTTCAACTTGATGTCATCTGCTAGATGATCATCGACGATGGCAGGTGCTATGAACCACTCATTCACTTTTTGGATATCTCGGATCTTAGATTGGATATCTTGGTAAGTTGTTTCTAACTCTGAATATCCTTTTTCATTCTTAAGACTGGATAAATCATTTTTTAGTTTTGATAAATCTTGATGAATCATATCTGCACGAATAAATTGATGGTGATCATCTGTATAAAAGGCAGCAAGTTTCTCATGAAGTTCTTCCATTTGTTGCTGTCTTTTTGCTTCTGCTGCTACTTCGGCTTCTACTTTTTGATGATGGTCATAATAAGCCCAGCCTCCCCCACCTAGTAGAAGAACTGCTGCTAAAGCGAGATACGGCACTTTTTTTGATTTTTTCTTTTGTGTCTTATCTAAATCTTTTTTTTCTGGGTTTGATTCTTGAGGCGTTTTTTCAGTATTTGGCACGATTGTTATTGGTTCTGTTTCTGCTTCAATCAGCTCAGGCTGGTTCTCTTCTTTTTCTATTTTAGCTTCAAGAGCAGTGCTATCTTCACTTGCAGATTGAGTTTCAGCATCGGCTTCATTATTTATTCCATCCGACTCTGTTGCCTTCTTGTCTGCTTTTTCGAGCATTTCTTTTTTATCTGCTTCCGGCAACCCATTCGATTTCTCGTCTTCTGATTGTTTTTCAGACAATGTTTCAGTTTTTTCCGGGATATCCGTTTTTAGATCATTCGTTTTTAATGATTCTTTACCTGCAGCGTTTACTCCACTAATGTCTTTTTCAGTGTCTTTTTCAGCTTCATGTTCTGGTTCTACTTTGTTTTCCTGTGCAATTTTTTCACTGATCATTTTGAGCAGCTCTTCCGCATGCTCTTCCTTTGTATCTTCACGATGTGCTTTGATATAAGCGGATAGTATCGAATTTTCTTCCTCATTATCGACGATTTCTTTCAGTTCAGCTACTCTTCTTTTTTGTTTTGATTCAAGCGTTTCTTCTTGATTCTTTCCTGATTCTTCCGAAGTCTCATGAACAGTTGCTTTCTTCTGTTCCCTTTTTTCTTTATTGGCTACTTTATCGTGAGTAGATGATACATCGTCTTCTGGTTCTGTTTTTTCGAATAATTCCATCACGGATTCGAGAGGTAAATCTTTCAATTCCGACCATTCGATTGGATCGTTTAATTCTGTATCAGGAAAGACTGCATCTTCAGTTGATTTATCCTGCATAGCTGCATCTGTATTTGTTTCTTCAATTGATTCTTTTATTTGCTGATCTTCTGCAGTTATTTGATGACCGCAGTCTGGACAGATAGTATTCTGCTCCATTTTTTTCGATCCGCAATTTGGACATTTTTTCATCACTTAGCGATCGGCTCCTTTACTAGGTTTACGCTACCATTTAATCTATCATATTCTATACGTCACGCCAATAGCTTATTTATAGGATTTACTTAAAAATAATGAATGAATTTCCTTCCTATAGAAAAAAAAGCTTGAGACTGCGTAGTCTCAAGCTTTTTTTCTTTTAAAATAAACCAAACAGTTTTACTGATTTCTCTTCTGGTCAATAGTCCACGCTTATTCTAAGAAGTCTTTTAATTGTTTTGAACGAGAAGGATGGCGCAATTTTCTTAATGCTTTAGCCTCGATCTGACGAATACGTTCCCGAGTAACACCAAATACTTTCCCCACTTCTTCCAATGTTCTCGTCCGGCCATCATCTAAACCAAAACGTAAACGAAGGACATTTTCCTCCCGGTCAGTCAATGTATCTAGTACATCTTCCAATTGTTCTTTTAGTAACTCATAAGCTGCGTGTTCTGCTGGACTTGTTGCTTCCTGGTCTTCTATGAAATCACCTAAGTGAGAGTCATCTTCTTCACCGATTGGCGTTTCAAGTGAAACAGGTTCTTGCGCGATTTTCAAGATTTCTCGGACTTTTTCTGTTGGAAGATCCATTTCCGCACCGATTTCTTCTGGCGTAGGTTCTCTTCCAAGGTCTTGCAGCAATTGACGTTGGATACGTATCAATTTATTAATTGTTTCAACCATATGAACTGGAATACGGATCGTACGTGCTTGGTCAGCGATTGCTCGAGTGATGGCTTGACGAATCCACCATGTAGCATAGGTTGAAAACTTAAATCCTTTGCGGTAGTCAAATTTTTCAACTGCCTTCATCAGTCCCATGTTTCCTTCTTGGATCAAGTCAAGGAACTGCATGCCTCGTCCTACATAACGTTTAGCGATACTTACTACTAAACGAAGGTTTGCTTCTGCCAGACGCTGTTTCGCTTCTTGGTCGCCTTCTTCGATTTTCAATGCTAACGCTACTTCTTCTTCCGCAGTTAAAAGGGAGACACGGCCAATTTCTTTCAGATACATACGAACCGGGTCATTGATTTTTACACCGGTTGGCGCAGATAGATCTTCTGTTTTTGCTTGTTCAGCTTTTTTCTCAGCACTCTTCAAGCTGTGAATTGATGGATCACCATTTTCATCCACCACACTGATACCTGCGTCTTCAATCTTTTGGATCAATTTGTCCATTTCATCTGCATTCAAAGTGAATGGTGTAGCAAGCTGATTGGATAAATCATCATATACAACTTGTCGTTTGGGTTTGTTTTCTTTGATGAAAGCTGCTACTGCTGCTTCATACGTTTTTTTATCTGTTCCATTTGCCATAAAAGAAGGCCCCCCTTGAGTAGCTATTTGGCTTGTTTTAACTGTTTCGTTAAATTGATGATTTCAATCGTCAATTCAAGCTCAAGCTGTTTGTTTCCAGTTCGTCTGGCTTCTTGCTGCATTTGTTTTTTTAATGTTATTTCATCAGCTAAGCCAGATTTGCTGATCACATCTAGCAAGTCTTGGATTTCTCGTGGCGAACTTTCTTCTGCCACCGGTAAATATTCGATTTCCACCACCAACCGCCTTAAATTTTCATCTTGCAAAAAGTCTAAAAACTCTGCAAGGTTGAATTCATAATGTTGTGAGACATATGCATCGAATAAAAAATAAACTTCTGCATATGCATCATGAATAAACTGAAATTCTCGTTCTTTTAAAATATTACGGACAGAAACTTCTTTAAATGCACGATATAATAGAATCTGCTCTGCCTTTTCTACTTGCGTCAAAGGTCTCTTTTTCCGTGCAGTTTCTTGTCTCGTAACCTGAGTGTGTTGACTTTCCTGAGGTTCTTGACGATTTTGCTGATTTGTCCTTCGAAGATCGCGCAGTTGTTTTTGTATCGTCTCTCTGCCGATCTGAAACTCTGTTGACAGTTGAGATAGATACATATCTTGTTCGATTGGTGAAACAACTCGGCTAAGTTCAACTAGTAATTCTTCGAGGTATTCGATCTTGTCTTTTTCATTATCTAAATTTTTCCCTTGTTTTAAATAACGTGATTTAAAAGTAAAGACTGTTTCGCGCCCATGAGCCACTAATTCTTGGAAAGATGCTTCTCCATACTTACGGAGATATTCATCAGGATCAAGCTTTTCTGGAACGACTACGACAGAAAGTGCTAATCGACTGTTTTGCCGAAGCAATTCAATCCCTCGATTGGTTGCTTCAAAACCTGCGTTGTCTCCGTCATAGCAAAAGACCAATTCTTTCGTCACCTTTTCCATCTGTTGGATCTGTTGAGCTGTTAGACTTGTCCCCATAGAAGCTAATCCAGTTTTGATACCAGCCTGCCATGCAGCAATCACATCCATAAACCCTTCGAACAACAAAATTTCTCCGTTTTTCCGGATATCGCTTCTTGCTTTATCAAGATTAAATAAAACTTGTCTTTTATTGAACAGTTCTGTTTCTGGACTATTCAAGTATTTGGGCTGATCTTTTTCCTGCCCTTTTTCAGGTGCAAGCCAGCGTCCTGAAAAACCGATCGTCTGGCCTTGAGAATTACGAAGTGGAAACATCACTCTTTGATAAAAACGATCAGACATACGGCCATCATCATGCGTGACAAACAATCCAGAGCGTTCTAACAATTCATTTGAAATTGATTCATTCTTGAATACTTGCTGAAGAAAAGAACGCTCATTAGGTGCAAAACCTATGTTGAATTCTTCAATTAATTCTAAAGACAACCCACGACTTTGCAAATATTCTAAAGCTGGCTGTCCAGCTTTTGTATGCAATAGCATGTGATGATAGATTTCCGCTGCTTTTTCATGAGCAGCAATCAGTTTCCCCGTAGCAGATTCAGGATTTTGGACAGCTATAGTACGCTGACGCCATTGATCTTCTAACGGTATCTGTTCGAAGTCTGCCACTTTTACCACTGCTTCTGGAAAACTTAGACCTTCTAGTTCTTGAAGAAAAGTAAACACGTTTCCGCCCTTACCACAACCAAAGCAATGAAAAATCTGCTTGTCTTCTGCAACAGAAAAAGACGGTGTACGTTCTTCATGAAAAGGGCACAGCCCCAAGTAATTTTTACCAGACTTTTTCAACTGGACATATTGTCCAATCACCTCAACGATATTCGTTTGACTGCGTACTGTTTCGATAACCTCTTGAGGAATCCGTTGAGCCATTTTTTCACCCCCTGCTCTATTGATATCTTTTGGGTTTAACAGAAGATATTTCAGGAGAATAACCGGTAAAAAATCGCACTAACTGAAATCAGTGCGATTTTAAAGGACACAATTATACATGTTTGATTGTATCATATTTCATTGCTTTTTCAAGTATAACACATTTCTATCTCATTAAGCATCAATTTGCTACTCTTTTCAGTAACTGATTTTGAATATCAGCCTTCCAGTACAATACTCGAAGAATAATATTTACGAGCATGAATACAAAGAAGTATCCTACGCTCTCTCCCAACCCTAAGTTTACTTCCAAAATTCCATGGAACAGCATTGCAGCTACATATATCCCTACGATCGTCGTTACTGCTAGGAAGATGCGCAATGGGTTGAAGGGATAACAAGCTTTTACAACTGCCATGCAACTGATCCCAATCAGCAAGTAATACATCAAAGTAGTAGTTTCAGCATTTCCCCATGCGAATGTTTTTCCAAGTAGATACACCGCAATGATATTCACTACTACAAGCAAGGCATTTGGTAAAGCATTAATAAGTGCTGTAGGCAAATAACGGTAAGTGATTTTTCTTTTATCTTGTTCAAAAGATAAAAAGAAGGAAGGATACCCTTCAATCGCTAAATCAATCAGCGTGATTTGGATAGGGATAAACGGAAATCCAATTGCTGTAACGGCACATATAATCGATAAAATAAATGAATAAATCGTTTTGATAAAAAAGATGCCTGAGACTTTCGTCACATTGTTGACCACTCGGCGTCCTTCAAACAGGACTTCTGGCAATGTAGTAAAATCAGAGTCCAACAATACCAGATTCGCAATCTGACGTGTTGCTCCATCACCTTCTGCCATAGCAATGCTGCAATCTGCTTCTCTTAACGCCAAAACATCATTCACACCGTCGCCTGTCATTGCAACCGTTCGGCCGCTTTCTTTCAATTCATTTACCAGCAATTTCTTTTGCTGAGGACTCACTCGTCCAAAAACCGTATAGCGATGAGCAGCTTCTCGCACTTCCATTTCTTCAGTAATTTGAGAAAGATCGACATACGCATCATAATTCGGTAATCCTGCACGTCTAGCGATATTGGAGACAGTAAAAGGATTGTCTCCAGAAATCACTTTCAGATCCACACCTTCCTCATGAAGATAAGCTAGTGTTTCTTGAGCGTTTTTTCGGATTGGATCATCGATTTCAAACAGAGCAACCGGCTCAACAAATGCTGGTTTTTCTTCGTTCAATTGCTGATTTGGAGCGATCCCCAACATAAGTACGCGATAGCCATTCGCTTGGGCTGTTTTTAGACTGTCCGGAAGCCGATCTTCTTCCACCAAACGTTCAGGCGCTCCTACGTACACGACTCCCAGTTCTGGAAATTCCATCGCGCCCCATTTGCGATCAGAAGAAAATGCGACTTTGTTTGTCACATCATACCGATTAGAAAGCTCAAAATAATCTCTCATAGCCCGCATAGTGATGTTGTTATCACTGCTTTCTGCCAGATACGTCCCCATAATTTCTGGGATGGCTTTCTCGTACAGCGGATGTAGTGCTTCTACCCGCTGGATACTCATTTTTCCTTCAGTAATGGTCCCTGTTTTATCCAAGCATAATGTATCAACATGGGCCAGCGTTTCAATTGAATACATGTCTTGAACAAGGATTCGTTTTTTTGCCAGTTTGGTTACCCCTGTCGTTAATGCAATACTTATTAGCAATACCAAACCCTTTGGAAGCATGCCTAACAAAGCTGCTGCAGATGCAATAACAGAAATTTTGATAGAAGCATCGCGGATGAACAGTGCTTCCAAAAATAGTATGATCCCCAAAGGAATAATCACGAAACTAGTGAATTTGGATACTTTGCGAATCGAATCTACAAGTTCAGAACGAATAGCTTTGTGAGTCTTTGCCTCGCTAGTCAAGCGGACAGCATAATTATCTGCACCTACTCGGATAACTTCAGCCATGACAGAACCGCTTGTCAAAAAGCTTCCAGAAAGCAATTCAGCTCCAGTTTCTTTGACAATCAAATCAGATTCGCCTGTCAAAAGAGCTTCATTTGCTTCTGCCCGTCCAGATATAACCTGTAAATCGGCTGGTATCTGTTCTCCTGCTCCGATTTTTACCAAATCTCCTAATACCAGCTCTTTAGTAGAAATCGATTGTTCTTTACCGTCCCGGATTACTAGTACTTCTGATTGGGAAACAATCGATAATTTCCGTACAAGATTTCTTGCATGTATTTCTTGATAAATTCCAATAACGATATTGACGACAATAATTGCTAAATACGCCATGTTGGAATACGCACCTACAAATAACAGACAAATCCCAATACCAAAGTTCAGAAAATTGAATAACGTCAATATATTATCGCTGAATATTTGTTTTGTACTTTTTGATGCATCTTCCTGGTAGTCATTTTGCTGGCCAGAAGCCATTTTCTGAACTACCTCTTGCTGTGTAAGTCCATTCATTTTCTTTTTCTCCATTTTCCGCCAACTTTCAAAAATAATCACGTGTTTAAGTCTAGCGTGTTCCAAGATTAAAAACAACTTGTTTTTATAAAATTTATAGAAAAACACACGAATGATTTTACAAAAAAGATGCCAACCTTTTTGTTTGAATCACCCGTGTGCTGTTTTTATTATCAATCTATCTTTACTTATATTGTTCCTCCAAACGGCTCATCCACCAACCTAGTGCTGTACCGGCTATAAAAAGAACAGGACAAGCTAGCACCCCAGCAACTCCCAATCCCGCGTAATCGGTAGGAATGATCATAATCGTTGAAGCAAAAACTACACCTAAAATGAAATGGAATAGCTTGCTATATGCCTTTGAGAAAATGTAATCCATGATTTTTGACAATCCAAGAACACAAAGAATCCCACCAATTCCGATCGGCACAATCACTTCAAGTCGTACTTCTTTAAATCCGTCAGCCATCGCTTTATACAATCCCATATACACCAAAAAATTAGAAGGGCTCAATCCTGGGACGATCATACCCAAACCAATCAATCCGCCGGCAATCAGCCATGTTCCAAAATTCTGATCGACTTGCCCGTCAAATAATTGAGCGCCGTATAATAAAAACAAATAAGCCAGAACAAAAGTAACAACCATGATGATCACATCAGAAGTATCTCTTCCTTTTTTCCCTGCTTCTTTCCATAACGCAGGAACAGTTCCAGCGATACATCCGACAAAAAACCATAATATCGTTGTTTCATACGCACCTAATAAAAAACTGACTAAAAAAGAAAGTAGAAAGATGCCTGTCACTCCGCCTAGACCAACAGGCAGAAAAAACAAAACATTTTCTTTGAAATTTTTTGTAAGGTGGGCTAAAAAAGAAATCAGCCGCTCATACATGCCAAAGACAGCTGCTAATACACCACCGCTGACTCCTGGCAAGATAAATCCTGAACCGATAAACATTCCCTTCACAAACCGTAACATCCAGTCTTTGGTTGTGTACCCCACTTTTTGATTTTCCATTTTTTGCCTTTTTTCCACTATTTGCGCACTCCTTCTTTCATTTAATTTTATTCATGATTGAACATTTCCTGCTATTTTACTTAAAGACTTTTTCATAGGTCTCTATTATTTTTTCATTCATTTTGACAATATCAGGATAAAACATGTTACCTCCATTATGATAGAGATAGCCGCCATTGTAAAGCAAGGACTGGATCCGCCAATATCGGTATTGTTTCCCTTCCTCATTTCCTAAAAGTGGGCTCAGCACATCTTTAGAATACGCTTCTGCTAATTCTACTGTGTTTTCTCCGCCATGATTTTTTACATAGGCAATATAATCTTTCCCAAAATTATATGCTTGGACAGCTGTCCATAAATCGCATCCTTGTTTCTTTGCTTCTACTATCATTTCCGCCAAATATTTGACACCTTGATCAATACTGTCAGCTGGATTATCAATGATCTCAGCTTCTCCATGCAGACTTTCCGAGCTCTGCATGAGATCTGTCCCTTTTCCTTTTGATTCGGTCAATATTATCGCCTTGATCAAATTCTCGTAGTTTTCCATATGATAATTTTTTGCAGCTGTTGTTATTTCTATTTGATAGCTTTCCACTCGTTTTACCGAACGATAAGTTCTTCCTCCTAAAAACAACACCGCACCAATAACCGTCAGAATGATCATGTAAAAAAGAATACGGATAATAGATAATCGTTTTCGCTTCATTTCATCACCTAGTTATTTTGACATCTTTTTTTATCTTACTATTTCTTTATCTTCTTGGCTATTTCTTCCTTGATTTCTGTGTACGCCTTAAGAAAAAATGAATTTTCCTGTATTTTTTGTCATCTTACGAAAATGATCGTTGTTTTTCAGTAAAAACAATTGCCCAATGACTGATATAATCGTTATACTTTACACAGTAGGTGATTATGTGAAAAAAGAAAAGAAATATGCAAAAATGCCAGATGGGAGCGAAATTTACTATGAAAAGAGCGGTCAAGGCTTCCCTCTCTTTTTACTGCATGGCAATGACGGCAGCGGCCGCTTTTTTTCAGAACAGGTCCCTGTACTCGAACGCTACTATACCGTGTATCTAGTAGATAGCCGAGGACATGGTCGTTCGACAAACGAAGCATCTATGTTGAATTTTCAGTTAATGGCCGAGGATCTGAATACGATCATGTTGCTGGAAAAAATCGATCAGGCAGATTTTCTTGGATTTAGTGATGGAGCAAATCTAGCACTGGTATTTGCCAGCAGCTTCCCTAAAAAAGTTCATCGATTGATTTTAAATTCTGGAAACACGCTTGTTAAAGGCGTTCGTTTTTCTGCCAGAGTCATCAGTAATATTCATTATGCATGGGTATGGTTACTCTCTTTATTTCGCCCAAGTCTTCGCAAAAATCTTTTAGTTATCAAACTTTTGCTGCATGACATCGGGCTTACAGAAAATGATTTAAAAAAAATCAACTCCCCCACTTTGATCATCGTGGGAAAAAAAGATGTAATCAAGCTAAAACATTCTTTGTATATAGCTAAAACTATACCAAAAGCTTCCTTTGTGCTTGTGAAAGAACAAGGACATGAATTAGCTAGAAAAGATCCTGAACGCTTCAATCGAGAAGTTCTTCAATTTCTTTCTGAAACATAACTATTAGGAATAGAAGGTGATTTATTTGTTAAAAAATACTATACAATGGCTGAAAAACCACCTAGGACTGTTCAAAACAATCTTTTTGATTTCTGTCATTGTCATTATTGTCGGTGAATTGATGTCCATCGGTAAAACTCTATCTATCCAGCAATTAGGAGAAACGTTTGCCACTATACCTGTATGGAAAAGCGGACTTATGCTGTTGATTGGTCTTGTCTCTGTGTTACCTATGATTGGTTATGATATTATTTTGAATCGGATGCTTGAACAAAAGCAGAATCCTCGTTACTTGTTTGAGACAAGCTGGCTGATCAATACAATCAACAATATTGCCGGTTTCGGCGGGTTTGTTAGTGTGGGGCTTCGCTCTGAACTATATGGACAAAAGAAAGAGAGCAGAAACGTGATCCAAGCATTATCGAAAGTTTTCTTGTTTTTGATGGCTGGACTTTCTATTTACAGTCTGCTTTCTTTTTTACTTGTAGTCTTCACGCCAGTTGCTCCTTTTTTGAAGCAATATTGGATATGGTTGATCGGCGGCGGTCTATATTTTCCTGTCGTCTTTTTATTTACTACTTTCAAAAAGAAAGGATTCCTTGGTGGTACCTCACTTAAAACTCAAGGACAGCTATTGCTAGTTTCATTGTTGGAATGGACCGGTGTCCTGTTTAGTTTCCTTTCTGTTGGTTATTTAATGGAAATCCGGATTGATCTGTGGCAAACAATTCCGTTATTCATTGCTGCTTCAGTGATAGGAATCGTGTCTATGATTCCAGGAGAAATTGGGAGTTTCGATGTAATGATGATTATCGGGTTGTCCGCTATTGGTGTGCCAAGAGAAATAGTCGTTGTGTGGATCTTGCTCTATCGCCTGTTCTACTACATCATTCCGTTTTTGATTGGAATCGTCTTTTTCTTCAAAAATATCGGTTCCACTTTTGATCAGCGTTATTCTGGTATCCCTAAACAATTAGCAACAGAAATTGCGCATAAAATCGTGGTTGTCTTATTATACTTTTCTGGAATCATGCTAGTACTTTCTGCCACTATCCCGCAAGCTTTTACAGAGTTTCGCTGGCTTCACAGTTTGAACCCATTGAAATTTCATTTTATTATCCAATTTCCTAGTATACTATTGGGATTTCTTTTAATCATTATGGGCAGAGGGATCGCAGCACGTGTGAAACGAGCATATTTGCCTACAATCTTCTTGATTGTTCTAGCTTTACTTTATGTTTTATTAAGTGATTTTAGTTTCACACCGGTGGTTTTCTTGTCTATTCTGCTTCTGATCATTCTTGCTTCTAAAAACGAATTATTTCGGGAACAATTGATCTATTCATGGGAGTGGCGTACGATCGATGGAATCATTATTGGTGCACTGTCCTTGCTTTACATCGTTATTGGGGTATACAATCTGCCGGATTTCCCTCATCGGCGTCACCATTTTATTTCCTTTTTCTTATTTCCTTCTGAAAAGATTTGGTTTTCGGGATTGTTGGCCATCATCGCTGTTAGTTTCATGATCGTTCTATTTGTTCATTTCCTTCAAGGAGAAAAGAAACAGATTGGCGAAGCCTTTAATGAAGAAAAGGCCCTGAAGATCCTTACAACTTATGGAGGAAACTCCGATAGTCAATTGATCTTCTTAAAAGATAAGCGGATGTTTGCCTATGAAAAAGACGGTGAACCAACTGTTCTTCTCCAATTCGCTTGCTTCAATAATAAATGTATTGTAATGGGTGATCCTTCTGGTAAGAAAGAAGATTTTCCAGAAGCAATCGAAGCTTTTATCGAAGAAACAGATCGACTATGCTATTTACCAGTTTTCTACGAAACAAGCGAAGAGATTGTTATGATTTTGCATGAATTCGGCTACGATTTCATTAAGATGGGGGAAGAAGCTTATGTAGACCTGAATAGTTTTACAACTTCAGGGAAAAAAATGAAGGGCACTCGTGCTGTCTTGAATCGGATCGAACGAGAAGGATTTACATTTGATGTCTTACAACCACCATTTTCTACTGAGCAAATGAGTACTTTCAAAAATATCTCTGATAATTGGTTGGGTTCACGAAAGGAAAAAGGGTTTTCTTTAGGCTTTTTCTCTGAAGATTATCTACAAAGAGCGCCTATTGCAGTTGTCAAAAATACCCAAGAAGAAATTGTCGCTTTTGCAACGATCATGCCTACTTACACGAACAATAAAGTAGGAACGATTGATCTGATGCGATATGATCCTAAAAAAGCACCTTCTGGCAGTATGGATTTCTTGTTCTTGCATTTGTTTGCCTATATGAAAGAAGAACATATCCAATGGTTCAATTTAGGGATGGCCCCTCTTTCAAATGTCGGAACTTCCAGAAAGAGTTTTTTACAGGAAAGGATTGCATACTTGGTTTACGAGTTTGGTTCTCATTTTTATTCTTTCCATGGATTAAGAGAATATAAAAGCAAGTACGCTACAAACTGGGTCTCACGTTATACTCTATATTCTAGAGATAGTTGGATTGCATATGTTATGATTGCTTTGCTGATTATTGATAATGCGCCAGTTGAGCAGACACAAGGTAGAATAAGTGGTTTGAAAAAATGGATACGAAGAAAGTATTAAAAACTGCATACCGATAGATGAACACTCTCATGATGAATAAAAGAGACTGAAGTAAAACGAAAGTTCATGCTTCTACAATCTCTTCTTATACAATTGAAGAACAAAGAGCGGTCCAAACAGAAATCCTGTTTGGACCGCTCTTTTATTTTAAACATTTTTCATTACCAAAATATTCGAGTCGCGTTTCTTATGCTTCGATCTCTGTAACGATACCTGAACCTACTGTCCGTCCGCCTTCACGAATTGAGAATGTCGTTCCGTTTTCAACAGCGATTGGATGGATCAAGTCAACATCAATCGTCACGTTGTCACCAGGCATGACCATTTCTGTATCTTCTGGCAATGTGATTGTTCCTGTAACATCAGTTGTGCGGAAGTAGAACTGTGGACGATAGTTGTTGAAGAATGGAGTATGACGTCCACCTTCTTCTTTTGTCAACACGTACACTTCTGCTTTGAATTTTGTATGTGGAGTAATGGAACCTGGTTTAGCAAGTACTTGTCCACGTTCGATATCGTCACGTTGGATCCCCCGTAACAACACGCCTACGTTATCCCCAGCTTCCCCGTAATCTAACGTTTTACGGAACATTTCTACACCTGTTACAACTGCTTTTTGTGTTTCAGGTTTGATCCCTACGATCTCTACCTCATCACCGACACGAACAGCACCACGATCAATACGACCTGAGGCAACAGTTCCTCGACCTGTAATTGAGAAGACGTCTTCCACTGGCAATAGTAATGGTTTATCTGTATCACGTTCTGGTGTTGGGATATATTCATCTACTGTATCCATCAATTCCATAATAGCAGCTTCAGCATCTGGATCGCCTTGCAATGCTTTTAATGCGGAACCTTTGATCACAGGAGTGTCATCGCCTGGGAAACCATATTCGCTCAATAACTCGCGAACTTCCATTTCTACCAAATCGATCAATTCTTCATCATCGACTAAATCAACTTTGTTCAAGAAAACAATCAGGTATTTTACACCAACTTGGCGTGACAATAAAATGTGTTCACGTGTTTGAGGCATCGGACCGTCAGTTGCAGAAACAACTAAGATTGCACCATCCATTTGTGCTGCCCCTGTAATCATGTTTTTCACATAGTCCGCGTGTCCTGGTGCATCAATATGCGCGTAGTGGCGTTTTTCTGTTTCATATTCTACGTGTGCGGTATTGATCGTAATCCCACGTTCACGTTCTTCTGGAGCTGCATCAATACTAGCATAGTCTTGAGGATTTGCTAGGCCTTTTTTGCCTAATACTGTAGTGATCGCAGCAGTTAAAGTAGTTTTCCCATGGTCAACGTGTCCAATCGTACCAATGTTAACGTGTGGTTTACTTCTGTCATAATGTTCTTTTGCCATAATTTACAAACCTCCTAAATAATATAGATCACTGAAAAATTTCAGCTCTCACCTTTTTATTATAGTCTTTTTTTGACTAAATCAAAAAGAATACGTCCGACTTACTTTTTGTAAGATTCGAACTAAGCTTATTATATGTCAATATTGGTCAAAGTCAACTAAGAGCACTCGCTTGTCTTATACGCGAAAAAAGTACCTTTTATAAATAAAAAAATGTGTTTTTTGAGAAAAACTTCAAGATAGTCCTTAACTTTCTTTTGAAGCAATAAGAACAAAATGAGGAAAAGTTTAAAATTCAGCTGTTGCCAACAACTTTCAATAGACGAAATCTTCTATTTCGTTAATAATAAGGAAAGAGGTGAAGTACATGAAAAAATTAATTGGCGTACTTGTCGTTTTAGGCATATTTCTCGGCGGAAGTTTTGCAGCTTATCATTATTTTTACGGCGGCGAAGCTTATTATACAAAAATCACGACGAATGGCGAAATGTCAGCTACCCAAGCAGATAGCGGAGAGAAATTCACGACTTATACCTACAAGCAAGCGGCTTATAATAAAGATGGTGAAAAAAAACAGGTGACGCTTCGCGAAGAAAGAGAACATCCATTAAAGATGAATGCGTATCTTAAACTCAAAGTCAATCCTCGTAAAGGTGTATTAAGCTGGGAAGAAATAAAGGCTTCTGAAGTGCCTAAAAATGCGGCAGAAAAAATCGATAATTAGTAAATGGTCTTAAAATTTTATTAGATAAAAAGAGGCTGGGACAGAAGCGTTTAACTCCAAAAAATAAGAAGGAGTTGCTTCTGCTTCCGCCGTTTATACGTGTTTAGAGCGTGAGACAAAAG